>NZ_JAKOAV010000046.1 GCF_029478095.1 Pelotomaculum isophthalicicum JI
TTATAACACATTACGCAAAATTACGCACTATTTATCGGAGGGAATTTGACATTTTTCCAATAAAAAAAGCCCTATTTTCAAGGCTTGTAGAGATTTCTATATAGGTCGCAAGTGTCAAAGACCCGGGAAGAGAATAAAATAAAGAACACACTTTCAAAGAATTGGGGCATAATATATAGTAAGCTTAAATGAATAAATGGTATAAAGGAAAATTACTCATGGATGTTCGCGTACTTTGATGTATAATAATAGTAGCAGGATGATTGAAAGAGGTGATCCCTATGGCGACCGTTTCATTTGACAAGAATATTGTCGTAAAGGAACCGGAAGCAATAGAAAGACTTGTTGAAGTGCTTTCGTCATCAAAGGAAGCAAAGCCAATAAACAGAAAACTTGCTTCCGATGAGGCGATGGCAAGGGGTGAGAAGTTATTAAAACAGTGCTTATCCCACTCGAAACGTTTTTAGAAATGACTTCCGAAGAAACAGTAAAGGAAGTCATTTCTACTTTTTATTGTTCTAAAGACCATGATATAGAGAGCTTTTTAAAAAATGAAAACAAAGCTATATTATACGAGAGAAAATCCAAAAGCCGTACATATCTTATTTTTGATGAAGATGGTTTAGAAAATGGAAGCTTTGTTCTTCTGGCATATTTTACGATTGCCATTCAGACTTTAAAAATTCCGAATGGTACGGCAGCGTCTCAGATAAGAAAACTAGATGGTCTGTATGCCAAAAAGGGATCCGAAGCACTAACGGAAATTCCATCATATCTTATTGGTCAACTAGGCAAGAATGATGAGTATGCAGATAAAATAGCTGGTGATGAATTGTTAGAATATGCCCTTTCGGTGATCGGTAAAGCACAGGGAATTGTCGGAGGGAGGGTGGCTTTTATCGAATGCCAGGACAAGCCCCAATTGATAAACTTCTATACCAGAAATGGGTTTAAATACTTCAGAAAAGACCCGGATGATGGTTTAGTTCAAATGGTAAGGTTATTAGATAAATAGAAAATATTAAATTTAATTCTCGGGTGACACCGGGGATTTTTTAGAAGGTGTGGCAATGGGTAAAGCAGGAGCTAAGTCTGCCGAAGTGAAAGAGCTTTTGATGAAGGATGAAGGATTCAAAACGGAATACGAAAAGCTGAAACCGCGCTATGATATGATTTCGCAAATCATTGAAGCGCGAGCCAGCCAAAATATTACCCGGGAAGAATTGGCGCTTCGGGTTGGGACCCAGAAATCCAATATCAGCCGCCTGGAAAGCGGAACGTACGATCCATCCCTGGACTTTTTGTCTAAGGTTGCCCGCTCCCTTGGAAAGAGGTACAGGTTACGTTGAAATAAAAAATGTGAGAAGTTATAAAGAAGTGCATGATATCACAAACACAGATGGCAACAATTAAGGCACTGAGAGATCAGCGCCTTTTTTATAATGCTGAAACGAATAAATGCGCTTTGCCGCTGCTTTATTCGTTGATTCGAGTAAAGAAGTATAATATGATTAGATTGTCATTATAAGGAATATAAGATTAAAACTTTAGGTGAGTATTCTCCAGGGGGTAAGAGAATAAATGTCTGAAATAGGTAAAAGGGGTAGTTCTCGACGAAAAGGTGACGAATACCAAGACCTTACTGCCCTGCGGTTAGCCTTGGAAGCCTATATTAACCGGACACCTTTCGAGATGTATCTGGAGTACGAAAAATCTGGCAACCTTGATGACATCGTCCTCTTCCAGGGATCTAATATCTTTGCTTATCAGGTTAAGTATGCTGTCAACCCACTAGAGAACTACGAGACGATTGACTTCCTAAATCCGGAAAGCCCGGTCTATATCAAAAAATTTGCCGCTGGCTGGAATATTATGAAAAAGCGGTTTCCTGATCATAGACTTTCTGTATGCTTATGTTCAAACAGGGGCTTGGATAATGACCTCCTTGATCTCATTCATCCGGAAGGAACATTTACACGTGAATTTATCGAAGACCGCCGTCGTGGCGATGCAAAAAAACTTCGATCAGATATAGCCTTGGCTTCAGACCTTAAATCAGACTTATTTGCAGCATTCTTAGCAGACTTTAAATTTGTACTACGGCAACCAACTCTGTTAGAGTTAGAACAATATATTCGATCGGTTCTCCTTGACAAGGAATTGGGACTGTCAGATGGTACGGTCTTTTTTGATCTTAAAGAAGCTATTAAAAATAATGCGATTTTTTCGCGTGACGCAATTACTACCCAATCAATTGACAGCTTATTAGAGCGAGTCCAGAGTAAGTTGCTTATTCCTCAGGTATTCCCTGTCAACCAAGACCATTTCGTAGAACAAGAATCCCTTTCCAAGCAGCTAAACGAATTATTACCGCGGATTAATAAAGGATACCTGATTGTTACCGGTCTACCTGGTAGCGGAAAATCCACATCACTCACTATGTATTTCGATGAGCTTATTAGTTCTATGTATGAAGTTTTCAGATACTACTGTTTCGTCGGGGTCAATGATAACGCGCAGAGAATGCGTGTCCAGGCAGAAAGCCTCCGTGCCAACCTTCTGAGTGAGTTCCAACGGAGATATCCGGATGTTCTAAAAAGACGTTTTGATTATAGCGAACGTAATTTCCTTGAATGCTTAACGAAGCTGGCTAAATTTTTTGTAGACCATGGACGCCGATTCGTTATTTTCCTTGATGGATTAGACCATGCTGAGCGGCTTGAACCGGAAATAAGAGAAACGGTAATATCGGCTTTACCGGCGGATGTTCCCGAGGGAGTTACTATTGTTGTTGGTACGCAAGAATTGCATAAGTGGCCATATTTCCTTAAGCATGCTAGAGAGTGTCCCAATAGCCATATCAATATGCCATTATTCTCAGAAACTGAGACTCAAGATTACCTGGAGAATAAACGCGGTATTTCAGGCCTGACACATACTGACATCGTAGAAATATATAAACGCTCCGAAGGCTTACCTCTATATTTGCGGTATGCTGCTGAAATTCTCTTATCAAGTGAGTCGTTAAAGGAGGCCATAGATTCTCTGGCTCCAGCCTCGGGTGGGGATATTCGCAATTATTATGGACTTCTCTGGGAGGAGTTTGAACGAGTAGGTATGGGACAGGCTAAGCATCTATGTTTGGCTATGGCTTGTATGCGCTTTACTGTGCACAGGGATGAACTTTACAAAATTGCGGACCTTGATCGGCCAACTTTTGAAAATGCCTACAAGTGCGTTCAACATCTGCTACGTGATTCTGACGGGAGATTGACAGTATTTCACAATAGTTACCGTGAATTTGTAATTAGTCAGGTACCAGAAGACTGGATTTGCGAGTTAAGAAGAGATATCTGCACTTTCCTAAAGGATAACAGGGATTCTTCACGTTGGTTTGGTCACGTTTTCAGATATTGCTATGACGTTGAAGATTATACATATGTTCTTAATGAAGTAAACGAAGATTTTGTAGATCGTGCATTGCTTCACTGCCGTCCATCTGCGGAAATTATGGATGCGATACACTGGGCCGTAGAATCAGCATTCAATCAACAAGATATCGTACAACTCAGTCGCCTTGGGGCATTGAAGTTTAGAACCGGTGAACGTCTTGAAAACAATCTAAATCGATCTCTGCTCGGAGATGCACTTCTTGCGCTGGGACGGGAACAAGATGTAATTACATTTGCATATTCTTCAGAAGCGAATCACTTGCTGGTGGAGAGCCGTACCTCTCTTGCGGTCATGTATAGGTTGGCTGAAGCAGGGAAATTTGAGCTTGGGCAACAGCTTTTTGATGTTTTTACTAATGAATTTCGAGGGATTCATTCTGATAGTGCAGATGACGAACGGGCACAAGTCTTAGGTATAGCACGATGTTTAGCTATTTATAGGGAGAAGCAGGCACGTCCGCTACAATGGTTAGCTCAATTCAATTTCTCTCCTGGGATTCTAGAGCAAAAGGACTTATATGCCCCAGGTTACAGCCCACAATTAGATGCCTACATCGACACGCTTGTAAAATTTGGTTTTTTAGATAAGTGGAATCAACTCAAACGAGTGAAAAGATTATTCCCAAGCAAATTGGTACGATATCTATTGATCCGTGCATTTGCTAAACATAATCTTATAGATGAGTTGCGGACTGCCGTGTCTGAGTACTGGGAGCAGGAGCGGCCTTCTGGCAATGTTGAGCTTGCTTTCTATGCTGCCAAAGCAGGTATGCTGATTTCTGAGGTGACTGCCATTGCAGGCGCTATCGAGGCGCCAAAGACGGTTCCTTCAGACTATATTCCACCAAGTGATCCGATGTTTCGGCACTATGTGTATGCTTTTATAGTTGTTGCTTATGAGGGTAATGAGGAGGCTTATGCAAACCTCTTTGCTGCTGTCGGCTCAGCTCGAACACTTTGGAATGCAGCGCTTAGACATTTGCTCGTAGCCTGCCGCTGCATCGGACAGTCGCTAAGAGGTACTGAACATGATTGGTATGAAGAAGCGCGGCAAAGTATAAATATACTAGTCCAGGCAGAAAAGGGTGATGGCGAAAGAATCGCTGAGTCAATTGATCTAATCCGAGAAGTGCTGCAATTGTCTATAGGTCTCTTATCTGAACAAGTACAGAATTATTTCCCAGGACGTTTGAGCGAATGGATTATGTGCCTGGGTTCCCTACGCGATTCTATGCTGTGGAACACACATTATGGAATAGGGGAATCCCGTCAAGATTATAATTTTGAACTTCGGTTATGGGAAACCCTTGCGAAGATTCCGAAAGTGTGTACCTTGCTGGTACCAATATTGAAAAGCTGTGCCAAAACATATGAGAAATCCACCTTGCTTAAAGGAGGTTCCCGTTCAGAACACTTCATTTGGCTTTCTGCTATTATGGGTAAATGCGGCATGCGTGACGATGCCGATAAGTGGCTGCGCTATGGCATACGATCATCGCAAATATACGGGTACCACAAGGATGTAACTCTTTTACATTTGATCGACGTTCTTAATCTTGTCAATCAACATCAGCCTGAATTGGCACTTGAACGGTGTGCCCGAGTACTATCTATGGTGGAGTGGATGCCGCATCTTACGGACGGCAGGGAGACCAAGTGGTTTCCCCAGAAAGCTTATGAGGCTGTTCTAAAGATTAATCGGCGGGCAGCGTTCGATTTGCTGACTCACTTCTCCCGGTCTATAGCAAGATGGAAGATGCAGGATTGCCTTGAAGATTATATTCTTAGTTTGAAGGAAGGCGATCCCGAATACCTTTGGGGTCTCACAGAACTCTTTACCAATAACTTTAGCGAAGATGGCAGGCATAGTAAACAGGTTATGGAAACCAGGCGGCATATCGTTGATTTGGCGCGCGTATCCTGTCCAGAAGAAATATACCATGAATTCGAGTGCCGCTTTCGACGCTTCATACTAACAGAGATCACACCTAGGCACTGGCCAGAAGACCTGAAGAAAGAGTTCGGCATCTCTTGTAGCACAAACGTTAAGAATGACAATGCTGACTCATGGGTTAAGCCGCCATCAGAGTTCAAGCTGGATGGTGAGAGCATCAGCATTGAATGCGTAGCCGATAAATGCAGGGTATCATTTGAAGGCTTTTTAAAGACAATTGCTAAACTCAAGAACGAGAATGATCATTTCTACGAGCGGGATCTAATAACTAACTCATTAAGATATCACATAGAGACTGCTAAGATATTAGGCGACCTTACCCCGATCAAGGAATATGCTGAGTCTGAAGGACGTTGGCAGGATGCAGGTGTTTTTGAACAATTGGCAGAACGTTTTGCGGAATTCGGAGATCATGCAAACGCCATATCGTGCTTTGGAATGGCTTATGCTTGCCATGGAAGCTGGTCCCGTTGGCGAGATAACAGAAAATTTCTGGCGGCAGTAGCGGAAAGGGACAGACAAACTGCTAAGAAGTTTGTCCTAAAGGAATGCTATGAATCAACATGCGGTTCCGGTGGCGGCTATGATACACCGCCGATTGCTGCTTCTGGGCTGGATGTGCTGGATGAACCTCAAATGCTTGAGGATGTATTCAATGACTTCCTGACGCATTGTGAAAGCATGTTTGCGCAATTGCCTAAGAATGATAACTATACATGGCTGAAGGGGTACAAGGAACCGTCCGCTGATGCCAAGCAGCTCATTCTAAATTTTGTTGTGGACGAGTTATCAACTCCTGAGATTGATCATGGCGAGAGACTGATCAAGGCAGTAGCCAGTTTGGCTGTTGCCAGACATAGTGATTCGCTGCCTTTGCTTATTACTAGGATGGAATCAGCTTCTGGAAGGATTTTGCATCGATTATTAACGGTATTTTATTGTCTTGCTGTCCGTTGCCCTCAGCTCTTAGTACCCTATCAGCAGACATTTGCTAAAATGCTTGATCGGGAAGACTTTTTCTGCCGTCTAACCGTTCTACATATTCTTCGCTGTGTGGATGAAGTTTCTCCTCTTGAAACTTCCGTTGACAGTCCCGTCAAGCGCGTTTACAGGAATTACTCGGCGGCAATACACTATTCGTCATATATACTTTCGTCACGTCCCACTTCAGAATTTAAACATTTTCTACGACAGAAAACGCTGTTTAATTTCTCTAAGAAGATTGAGCTGATGGAGAAAATTCTTAAACTACCTCCAGGGACACTTGTGGCTGCTATTGAAGAACGACTAGCTACCAAAAAATGGTTTATGGATGAAGAAAAGAAGCGTGTCAAAGATGACTGGCATTATCATGTTCATCCACAAGGTTGGCCTGTAGTGTGGATCACAACCGAATTTCAGGAACTTGCTACAGAAACCCTTTGGAGTATACTCGATGAAGCGGCTACAAAACTAAAGTTGAGTGAAGAACAGATCAACTGGCTCTGGCACATAATCCAACCCGTCGATCCGGAATATGTTTTGCGTGGTATGCTTCCTCGCCCTCTAGATATCGAGCAACTTGCTGTCCAAGACAAAAATGCCTGGTTCAGCGAGCTTGAGGGACTTAAATCTCTGGAAATCGGTAATACAAGAAGCCAAAGTGAGGCTGAGGAATGGATAACTGTATTTGAAAAGCGGAGGATGGCTCAGGAGGAAACATACAGTGTGCCATACAGACAAGAGATTTTTTTAGAAGGATTTTTGATCCCGCAACAGGTGTATGGCAGATCCCATAGGTTGGAAGAGCTTGAACTGTGGACCGAGCGAATCTTCCCCGATCCTTCAATGGCTGTAACCTTTAAACAGGCACAGATAGAACTATCTAGCAGGGAACGCAGGGTCTTGAATGATCCCGACGATTGTATTCCTCTTATTGCTAAGCACGAGAATCCATCGACTTTTTTGGGATATAAAAATGTATGTACTCTTGCATCTTTCTTGATAAAGGAATTCAAGCTGTCATTTGAAGGTTTTAATCTTATCAGAAATGGCGAAGTTATTGCCAAATATGAAGCATGGCAGGAGGGCTACCAGGATGAATGTTATACACGGGAAAAATTATCACTTGGCTGTAGACTTCTAGTGCACCGAGACTTATTAATTGAGATTTGTCAAAGGTATCGTAAATTGCTATGTATTTGTATTGATGAACATCGGGGATATTACGATTCTATACACCATATTGAGCCTAATGAAAGTCGGCATTCAAGACGTTATGTACTTCATCATTTGAACTAGTGATTATAGCGTCAGTAGTGGCCAGCATTCAAATTATTATGTTTGTAAATACTTTAAAAAAATATAAGCAATATAACATCCAGATATTGATTTTTTAAGCGTTAGGTTTTAATAATATTTAAAATGCTTCAATACGCCAGGACCTGTCGTTAAAAAGGAGGAGAATCATTATGAGATTATTTCATTATACTTCTGAAGAAGGATTTCAAGGTATTGTCTTGAACAAGACTTTGCGCTTAACGCAAAGTACTCAATCAAATGATAAAAAAGACACTATTCATATTCATAGTCTCATTAATGAAAATATTGAGGATTTTTATATAAACGAAGATAAAAGAACAAAAAGTGATTGAAGCTATATTACGGATATTTAATAATTTTGAGAAAGAACGTTTTGTCGTTGGTGATGGTGAAAAATCAGAAAAAGCTTTTGTTACATGTTTTACAACAAAAGCCGATAACAGATTACTCTGGACTCCCTATGCTAATGATGAGGGTTATTGCTTAGGTATTAATTTTGAAAATTTTGAACGATATATTAAAGATTCACATACTCAAGCAGAGATTTTTAAGATAGCAAATAAATATTATATGACCGGAATTGTATATAGCAAAGAAAATCAAAAATCTCTTATAAAAGATTTAATTCGATCCGAATATGATAGGTTCTCCCATTTGCCGGATAATGTATTATCAGAGAATATACCGACTTTGATATTTCCTTATCAATTTGTATTTACGGATGAGGAAAACAATGTAATTTATAAAGGTGAAAAAAGAGCAATCCAACTCCGTTTTAAACAAAAATTCGAATTTATGACAAAAAGTATTATAGAACAATTACTTTTTATTTCACCTATTCTTAAAAATGATTATTGGGAAGATGAAGGAGAAATAAGGTTGGTTTTTTATCGTCCTGTTGTTTCAAATAAATTACCTAGTGTACATATTGATGATAAAAAGAGGAATTACATAAATTTTGAGCTATCACCAGAAATCTTTGATGAGGTAATAATTGGACCCCAAAATATGAAAACATTGGAAGAAGTTCAAAAAGACTTGGTTAATGCAGGATATGATATTAGCAAAATAAAGGTCCGTTATTCAAAAGGAAAAGATGTGGTAAGAGATAGAGGGATTTAATTTATATTTCGTGAAAGAAGCTTCGGCTTTTCCGCCTTGACTCTTCTGCCTTACTAAACTATACACATCAGATATTACTTGTTTGACGATAGGGCCAGCCTAATACCCTACGTATAAATTACTCTTTCAAAATCATCTAGGCACTGAGAAATCAGCGCCTTTTTCTTTTGCCCAAAATAATAGACGAGCAGATGGACAAATTTTTCTTTTTCGGCCAGTTGTATTTGAGGACAATTGTAACCCACACCCAACACAAGACCGTTGTCTTGTGTTGCAGCAAGCACTGAATTTGGATAGCCAAATTCACTTTTGTTAAGGGGAAACCCCTTAATATCCCCTCCGGTAGTTGATTTTTCTTAAAAGAAAAATTAGAATAATCGGGTTGAGGTGATAGGTTGAAAGACTTCATTTTTGAGCCAGAAGCAAAAAGAGCACAACAAAAAAAGCCCCCAAAATAGCGACCTTTAAAAAGGATATTAAAACAGATAATTATGTGCCAACCGGAAGAATGATTTGGGCACCTAAACTTTCAAGCAGGAAGATAGCCTGTTCAGGAGTAAACTTTGGCAATGGCTTTGGCCTTGAAGCAGTTTCAATCCGATACAGGTTATAGTCGAAGGGTTTATTTTTAGAGAGCATGTGGTAGATACAATTTAACAGCATATGGGCAATCGCAATGATTGCTTTCTTGTGGCCCCGGCGTTTTCTGAGCTGCTCATACCTCACCCGAAAATAAGGGCAATCCTTGCTTTTGATAGCAGCATTAGCACATTGAACCAGCAGTGGCTTGATATACACACCTGCACGACTTACGCGCACAGACTTCTTTTTTCCGGCACTTTCATTATTCTGAGGTGTTAAGCCAGCCCAGGAACAAAGGTGGCGGGAGGACTTAAATACCGCCATATCCACTCCAATTTCGCCGATAATGGCAATGGCAGTGTAGATATCTTTAATACCTGGAAGGGTCAAAATTAAAGAGATTTGTTCCTGATAAGGTTCAATTAATTTCAGTACTGCCGACTCGATTTCTAGCTTAAGTTTGTCAATACTTTGCAGATGCGAAAGACAAACTGCCATTTTTTCAGCCTGAGGTTTGGTGAGGTTTCCGTTAATAGATTTAGCAATATCCTCGGCATTCTTCTTCATACTGCTATGAAGCATCGGGACAACATCGAAATCCGTGTCCTCCGGATTTTTAAGAATACGGTTGATGATACGCATAGAGCTTTTGCCGAAGGTGTCGGATACCACGCTGGAGAGCATAATGTTAGAAACAGTTAGAGAGTTTTGAATGCGGTTTTTCTCACTGGATTTAAAATTGGTTAGCTTAACACGATAGCGCATCAAATCTCGGATTTGACGGATGATCAGCGGAGGAATGAAGCTGTTAGGTACGAGACCATGTTTGTGCAAGTCGCAAATCCAAACGGAATCCTTTTTGTCGGTCTTCTTGCCCTGAATACCTTTGACATACTTGGGATTGGCAACAACAACGTTGCATTTGGTTTCAAGAATGTTAAAGACCGGGATCCAGTATTTGCCGGTCGATTCCATGCAAACTTCTCGGCAGCTATGCTGTGCGAGCCACTTACGCAAAGCCAGTAAATCAACAGTAAATGTAGAAAACTTTTTTGTTTGGTACTCTGTGGTTCCTGCATCATTGGTGATACCAATAGTTGCCACGACGAACTTCTTGTGAACGTCAATGCCGCAGCAGATCTTGTGAATAATTTTTAGCATACACACTTCCCCTCATTCGATATGAAATGGATAAGCAGACATTGACTGTCTGCCCTACCGGTAAACGGGAAGTTGTTACCTCAAGAATTAGGTTCCGTGATCTAAGTCACACTTATTTGTACTTGAAACGGCAGACGGCACATCTTAAAATACGGACGGTCAATAGCCGTCACACTCACCTCCCCGTGCTCTGTAGTGTATCTGCTTATCCAACAAAATAATACCACAGAGCTAAAACGGAATTCCACTTTCATTCAATTTTGTGCCTTGAGCACAGCGAAAGGAATGACACTTAAAATGAATTTTAATATAACGCAATGGCTGGATGACTTGACAGGTCGCTTAAAAAAGCTTTTGGAGACAGGATTCTATATATTGGACATACTGGCAGCTATGCCAGAGGGGAAGCAACCGAAAGCAGCGATATTGATGTAAATATTATTCTGGATATGCTAACTATGGAGGATTTGAAGATGTATCGCGGGATCATAAAGAGCATGCCCTTCAGCGAAAAAGCCTGTGGCTTTATCTGCGGAAGAGAAGAAATCAAAGCTTGGCCAGCGCATGATCTTTTTCAGTTTGTACAGGGCTGTAAAATACTATATGGAAGTTTGAATGGAATAATTCAGGAGCCGTCAGAAGCTGACATCAGGGATAATATCCGCAACGCTGTATCCGGAATCTATCACGAGGTTTGCCATCGGTATATTTTTTGCAATGGAATTTCCAACGAAGCAGAGGAACTGAAATCTGCGTATAAAATTGCTTTCTTCGTCTTGCAGGAATGGTTATATCTTGAGGAAAGCCTTTATATACCTACCAAAAAGGAATTGCTCCCTCATCTGGATGGAGAAAACAGGAGCGTTCTGGACATCTGTATTAACTGGGAAAGCTTGAAGGATGACCGTGAGAAACGACCCGAATATTATTTCTCATTAATAAAGAACTGGTGCAGCCTTATGTTTCAGAGGCTACAGCAAGAATAAACAATCATATAAATCTTAGTTAAATTTAGCTGTCAGTTGCAGAACGCAATTGGCAGCTTTTGATTTTTAATTTCAAATATAAGGAGCCGGAGTGATGAGAAAACGAAATATACAGATCATAGTTAGGCTAAGTGAAAAAGAAAAGCATAATCTCGCCAGTCGGGTAAAGAAATCAGGGCTTTCACAGGAAGCATTTATCCGCTTTCTCATCAACGGCTATGTGCCCAAGGAGCTGCCTCCTCCCGACTATTTTTCCATGACGCGGGAGTTGTACGCCATCGGCGGCAACCTGAACCAGATTGCTGCCAAGGCCAATGCCACCGGGCATATCGACAAGACGGTATTTCAATATGAAGCCAACCGGCTCAGAAAGGCGGTACAGGATATTATAGAGGCGGTTACAGCGCCGGAAAGGAGAACGCATAATGGCGATCACGGCGATATGGGACGTGACCGACCGCCTTGACCGGGTAATCGACTACGCCGCCAATCCCGAAAAAACCGAAAATCCCAATTTCGCCAGTCCCGACTTTCAGGGCTTGCGCAAGGTGCTAGATTATACCCAGCAGGATGTCAAAACCGAAAAGCAGTTTTACGTCACCGGCATCAACTGCGACCCGGCCACTGCCTGCGAGCAGATGGGCCGGACAAAGCGGCAATATCAGAAGCAGGACGGCATCCTGGCCTTTCACGGCTATCAAGCCTTTGCGCCGGGGGAGGCCACCCCCGAAACCGCCCACGCCATCGGCGTAAAGCTGGCGCAGGAGCTATGGGGCGACCGCTTTGAGGTGGTGGTTTCCACCCATCTTGACAAGCAGCATCTTCATAACCATTTTGTCCTGAATTCCGTGTCCTATAAGGACGGCAAGCGGTATTACGACAACAACGCCACCTACGCTCTCATGCGCAAGACCTCCGACCGGCTGTGCCGGGAACATGCCCTTTCCGTCATCGAGAACCCGCAGCGCGGCAAGTCCAAGCACTATGCCGAATGGAAGGCCGAGCGGGAAGGCAAACCTACCTGGCGGGGCCTCATCCGGGAGGATGTGGACCAAGCCGTTGCCGCCGCCATGACCTTCACCCAATTTATCGCCGCCCTTCGCAAACAGGGCTATGAAGTTAAAACCGGCGTGAAACACATGGCGGTGCGTCCTCCGGGCAAGGAGCGGTTTGTCCGATTGAAAACCCTGGGCGACGATTACACCGAGGAAGCCATCAAACGCCGCATCCTGCAAAACCGAGCACCCAAGCGGGCACCCCCCTTGCCGGAGCCGAAGCGAAAACGCTGTACCTTCAAAGGCTCCCTCAAAAAAGCGAAAAAGCTTACCGGCCTGCAAGCGTTATACTTCCACTACCTCTATAAAATGGGCATCCTGCCCAAGCCCCGCGTGTCCCCCCGAAGGACGCATTTTTTATTGCGCGAGGACCTCCGGCATTTGGAGGAAATCACTGCCCAAACCAAGCTGCTCTGCAAGCAACATATTTCCAGCAAGGAGCAACTTCTCACCTACAGGTCAACCGTGGAGCAGGAAATGGCCTCCCTGTCCGCCGAGCGCAAGTCTCTTTACAACCGCATCTGCCGGTGTGGGGACGAGGAGCAGGCGACAGCCTATAAGGAGCAAATTGCCGGGCTGACCAGGCAAATCAGCCAGCTTCGCAAGGAGGTGAAGCTCTGCACGGGCATCCTGTCCCGTTCCGGGGAAATGCAGGAAAAGCTGTCCCGGATCAAGCAGGAAGAAATCCAGCAACAAAAGGAGGCAAAAGCCTATGAACAGCGAAGCCGCCGCCGCGGACCAAGTCGTCAACATGAGTCTTAAGGGGATCGAGGTAATGGCCAAAATCTCCGGCGAGGGGGCCAAAAACCTGGCCGTCTATTTGTATGCCGCTCTCACAGGCCAAAAGAAAACCAGGGGGAAAATTCGGCTGGAGGGGTTGTTGCGCAGTGGTAAGGAGCTGAAAGTCTTTGCGGTCCGAAACGAGGACTTGCAGAAATTCACCCAGGAGGCCAAACGCTACGGCGTCCTCTATTGTGC
The DNA here is from genome assembly GCF_029478095.1 of Pelotomaculum isophthalicicum JI. NCBI lineage: Bacteria > Bacillati > Bacillota > Clostridia > Eubacteriales > Desulfotomaculaceae > Pelotomaculum > Pelotomaculum isophthalicicum. Next base: position 13,592 of record NZ_JAKOAV010000046.1, read on the forward strand.
CCTCCGCGACAAAAAGGACACGGACGGCATGTGCGACATCATGGTGCGGGCCGAGGACGCCTCCAAGATCAACCGCATCGTGGAACGCTTCAAGCTAGCCACCGTGGACACCGCCAGCATCAAGAGCGAAATCCAGAAATCCAGTGCCGCCAAACAAGAGGAAAAAGCATCTGCCGCCAAGGAAACGCCCGCCGAAAAAAGCGCGGACGATTTTCTGGACGAATTGATGGCAAAAACCGACCAGCTGGAGCCGGACCAGGAGCGGACCGACAACCCAAACCCCACCACGGACCCTACGGCGGCGAAGGCGGAGAAATTCCCTCCGTCCGAGCCTACTTACGAGCGCAGCGGGAAAGCCGCCGGGGGTACGAGTGAGCCGGAGCGGAAATCCGTCCGGCAGGAACTGAAGGAAATCCGGGAGGCCCACAGGGAGCAGGTGGAACTCAACCGCAAACAATCCAAGGAGCACTCCAAATTCACCGGCCAGCCCGCCAAATCGGGCCAACAGAAATCCAAAGCCAAAAAATCAAAACCGAAAGAGAGGTAAATCCAGATGAGCAATTTTGACGATCTTTTCCAGCAGGAACAAGGCCAAGCCGCTCCCATAAGCGACCAGTCCTTTGACAAGGAGGCCTGGGCGCAGAAAAAGCAGGAGCAGCGGGAAGCGGTGTACGCCCTGATCGACGAAGCGGCGACAGCCGTGGCGCGGGGCGGAGACACCTTCCAAAAATATCTGAACGTGCAGAGCCGCTTTGACCGCTACAGCGTTTCCAACGCCCTTTTAATCCTGGCGCAGAAGCCTGAGGCCACCCGCATCGCGGACTTTGACACCTGGAAGGAGCAAGGTGTGTACATCCGCAAGAAGGAATCTGGTTTCTATATCATCGAGCCGGGTGAGGAATACCAGCGCCAGGATGGTTCCACCGGCATTAGCTATAACCCCAAGCGGATGTTCGACATTTCCCAAACCGGAAACAACCGCAAACGGGAAACTCCCGTCTATCCCGACGAGCGTACCCGCATCAAGGCGCTGCTGGCTTACGCCCCCGTGCCCGTCCGCATCAGCGAAGCGCTGCCAAGCGACGTGAACGCCCTGTACCGGCCGGACAAGCGGGAAATCCAAATCCGGCGCGGCATGGAGGCGGGAGATATTTTCCGCGCCCTCGCCCAGGAGCTGGCCCAGGCGGAAATGGACAAAGGCGACGGAAGCTACAACCGCTCCGAGCATGGTTTCCACGCCTATTGCGCGTCCTACTTGCTGTGCAAGCAGTACGGCGTGGATACCAGCGGCTATCGCTTTGACCGCGCCCCCGACATGCTGGAGGGCATGGAGCCGCAGGAGATCCGCGCCGAGCTTACCACCATCAAGGAAGCGGCGGGTGAAATTTCCGGCAGGATGAACCGGATGCTCAACCAGCAGCGGCAGCAAAAGCGGCAGGAGCCGGAACGTTAAGGAGGGATGGCCCGTGAAGGAAGAAGAAAGGGTGCTGACCCTGGACGATTACGAATACGGCGTGGTGGTGAACGCCCTCAATGAACTGCGAAACGACCTGATTAAAGAGGAACGGCCCACCGACGCCGTGGACGAACTGCTTTTGAAAGCCATCGACGCCCCAAGCAAAAAGCAGAAGCGCAGGAACCACGATGAAGCGCGCTGAAACCGCAAGGAGCAATCTCATCCTCTTTGCGGTTTTTTTAATTCCGGTGGTGTGGGCGGCGTTGCTCACCGCCCCCTCACTTTCCGGGGGACTCCCCGAAATCCTGGAAAACCTCACGGCGGCGATGAACGACCCGTTTCATATCCGATGGGTGGATAATTCGCCCAAGTGCGTTTTGCTCTTTGTCGCCGCCTACGGCATGGGTGTCGGGATTTACCTGTCCACCAAGCGCAATTATCGGCACAGGGAGGAACACGGCAGCGCCCGCTGGGGCGGCGCGGCGGCTGTCGATAAGAAATACCGGGACAAAAACCCGCAGAAGAACAAAATTCTGACCAAGAACGTCCGCATCGGGCTGGACGGCAGGAAGCACCGGCGCAACCTGAATGTCCTGGTGGTGGGCGGTTCCGGCTCCGGCAAGACCAGGTTTTACGCGAAACCCAACGTCATGCAGGCCAACACCTCTTTTGTGATCCTCGATCCCAAGGGGGGTACGACACGTTCCTAACTGAAAAGGTTAGGCGCGAGGTTGTATAAATAAAATATACAAACTTCGTAGAACTGGCAATCCGACAGGTGGAATGATGGAGTAACGCCCTGAAACGCCTGCTCTGATACTCCGAATGGCGCAGATACGATGAAGCGTGAAAGCGTCATAAGCTCGGTGAAGTCGGCTGAGAGCATGCCCTAAAGACATTCTCAAAAGGATGGTACAGGAACGGCGAACCAGAGGTGGTCGAGCATGTGATAGGCCGGGAGTCCATGAATGCCTATGGTCAGAATCTTGGGCGGCACAACGCGCACGAGACGAACTCTTGAATGTACGGGTCTAAATAGGGTATTGGCCGAACGGGCCAATCTCACCATTGTGTGAGGTCTGCGGGGATAAGTAAAACTCTGCCTTTATGAAAGTCCCTGTGCCGTTACAGGCGGCAATGTGCAGACAGGCTTATAGAGAGGACCTAAGGGAATCCATAACGGATAGGATTGCTGGAACGTGGTAAGCTGGCGACGCAGAGGGCTTCATTCCAATGAAGCGGCGGCTGGGAAAATGCTTTGGCATATAACCTGCCCTTATGCTAGTGAATGTGGTGGCACAGTACCAATGAAACGGTGATAACAAGCCATGGAGGGATAGCCACTAGTCAATATTTACAATAAGGTACTTTTCACAACAGAATAAATTTCATTCTGCATAAGGTTCGAGTATGACTAAGAGAGGCAGTTCCCGTTCAGGGAGGAATGCCGACTTATGGCAACGAGCGAACGCACGCTGAAAAAGCAGAAAATCCGTAACAATGAATATTATGGGACTCAGGAACTGTTTGATAACCTTTACGCAAAAAGCCAATTGGGATATATGTTTCATCACTTGATGGAGCTGATTGAAAGTGAAAGCAATATTTTGCTTGCCTATCGCAACATCAAGAAAAACAAGGGCAGCAAAACAAGAGGAACCAATTCCACAAATATTGTGGATATTGGAGCCAAGGAACCTGCCGCCCTCGTTGCATATGTACGCAAAAGGCTTGCCGATTTCAAACCGCACTCTGTACGCAGGGTAGAGATACCCAAACCGGATGGAAGGATGCGTCCTTTGGGCATACCCACCATTGAGGATAGGCTGATACAGCAATGTATCAAGCAAGTGCTGGAACCGATCTGTGAAGCAAAATTTCATAAGCATAGCTATGGTTTCAGGCCAAACCGTGGTGCTCACCATGCTATCGCCAGAGCCATGTTCCTGTCAAATATATCGGGATACAGCTTTGTCGTGGATATTGATATCAAAAGCTTCTTTGATAACGTTAGCCACGGCAAGCTGCTGAAGCAGCTTTGGACGATTGGTATTCGGGATAAACGGTTGCTGTCGGTGCTATCCAAGATGCTAAAGGCTGAAATTCAAGGTATTGGTATACCGGAAAAGGGTGTCCCACAGGGTGGAATTCTCAGTCCGCTGCTTTCCAATGTCGTGCTAAATGAATTGGATTTGTGGATTTCCAGCCAATGGGAAACATACCCACAGTTGCGGAGGTATAGAAGCCGTCCAAATTATAAAGGCAAAGGAACTTTAAAATCGGTTTATATCGTAAGATATGCCGATGACTGTGCGCCACGAAGGCGCATTTATGCAGCCTGAGTGGCTGCAAAGATGCAGCTATGCTGCACAGAAGATGAGGGTAGGCCCCTCGGAATCGCTATGCAGGTAGAGAGTCCAAGCCACCTTAAGCTGC
>NZ_JAKOAV010000047.1 GCF_029478095.1 Pelotomaculum isophthalicicum JI
GGCATTTTGCATCACTTTTGGGAGAAGTGACTGAGGTTTATCAGGAGCCGGATACGAGGCCCGTACGTCCGGTTCTGTGAGAAGGATAATGCTGCAGAAAATTACTGCAGCATTACCTTACTCGATTATGAGCATATAATCGCTTCCGGTATAGACCACAGGTCATTAAATGCCAGGGTGAGTCAGTCCCCTGACTCCCCTGACTCAGTCCCCTGACTCATAGCGTTGGGGATAGATATCGGCACATATTTCGTAATTGCTTGTTAAGAGCACTGGTGGCAAGTATAATTTACATATAGTATGCGCCAGGTAATATATGGCAATAATAGGGTGTAGGATTTTCTGTTAAATTGGAGGAAATTATGCCCGTTAATGAACAAAGAAAATTATTGACGGTTTTTGGAGTACTTGTTGGGCTGTCCTTAATTATCTTGTTTTTGCTCCTAACACCGGCAGGCCAAAAGCTGGTTAACATAAACAGTGAAGAAACACTGTTGCTGAACATTCTGAAGTCATCTGGAGCTGACCTCAAAACCACCCACGTAACCGGTTGGGTGAAAGTTGACAATTCTGCGTCAGGTGTGAATGAGCCGGAAGAAATAGCCAGTCTGGCCGCCGGTCTGCTGGGCTTGAACGTAGCTGCCTGTAAAACGGAAAACTGGCAAAACGCGTATGCCCGAGGCAGCGAGATAACAGGAGCGTTGCCTGACGGCAGCCCGGTTTCCGTGCTCGGACAGATAATGGAATATCCGGAGGGGAATGTTGTATCGCACATCATGGTCAATCTGGCGGCGGGGGATTATAGAAAGGTGCGAACTTACAAAAAGCGGATAGGACAAGCTTTAAGTCAGTGCGGTAAAGATGAGCGTGTAGCTGTTTCTCTTTCCGGCTGGCTCGAGAAGGATCTGAGTGATGAGGAACTGACAGCCCGCGCGGAGGAATTGATGAGTGGCGCAGGCGCGGTTGTTCAAGAGAGAGTCGCTAAAGACAATCTGGTCAGCCTGACAGGTTATAGTGCGCGATTTTCACGTGACCTGCGCTATGCAGGGAAAGAAGTTAACCTGAATGTGGCGATACGACGCAGTCCATCCTCCCACGGCGCGCTAATTTATGTAGCGTCGCCGGTTATTCTTACGGAATATTAGAAATATAATAAAGTCAGGAGTCAGGAGTCAGTAGTCAGAATAAAAGAACCGGCGAGAATATTCGAAGACTTATCAGCCTGGTAGAAGGTCCACTCATTCGGCTTGTGTTTAATATCAATATTCTTATAAGGATTCTAACTACATCTGCACGAGATTAATTTATTACTGGAAGTATATTTCTCTGATTTATTCTAATTTTTTTCTACTGACTACTGACTACTGACTACTGATTACTGAATACTGACCCCTAAGTAGTACCCTTAAGGAGAAGGTGTTCTTTTTGCGCAAGCTGTTGATTGGCGCGGTGCTTCTAATCACTGCCCTGGTTTTAGCAATTCCCTATCTGGCGGACAGGCAAATCCCGGCTAAATTTTTCCCGGGCGTGACCATAGTCAGGCTGTACATACATAAGGAAAATAAGATACAACCGTTGCAATTGGAAGATTACCTGATTGGGGTGGTCGCGGCTGAAATGCCGGCGGAATTTCCTCTTGATGCGCTAAAAGCGCAGGCAGTCGCAGCCAGGACCTATGTAGTTAAGCGAATGGGCGCCGGTGGTGTGGCCAATCCGCTGCACTCAGGCGCCGATGTATGCGATGACCCTACGCACGGGCAAGCCTGGCTCTCCAGAGAGGATTTGAAAAACCGGTGGGGAATCATGCATTATTATAATTACTATTATAAAGTTAAAAAAGCGGTGGACGAGACATCCGGTCAGGTTCTGACATGGAACGGCGAATTGATTGATCCGGCCTATCACTCCTCCTGCGGCGGCAGAACAGAGAACTCTGAGGATGTTTGGCAATTTCAGGTTCCCTATCTGCGAAGCGTTCCTTGTCCTTATGACGCGAACCCGCAGCCCGTTCAGACCGCCAATTTCAGCCTGGAGCAGGTTGACCGGGCTTTGGGCACCAGCCTGAACGCGGTCCCGGTTACCGGCAAAAATGCTTCCGCAGCGATAAAATTAATTGAAAAAACAAGTACGGGCAGGCCCAAAAGCCTGCTCATCGATGGCAAGCAGTTTTCCGCAGTCGCCGTAAGAGACTTGCTCGGCCTTCGCTCCACCAACTTTACCTGGACGGTGAACAGTGGCACCCTCACCTTTACCACAACCGGCAATGGCCACGGGGTGGGGATGTGCCAGTACGGCGCCAAGGGGATGGCTGAACATGGCTACAATTACCGCGTTATTCTAAGCCACTATTACAGCGGCGCAGAGATAACGACTTATAAAACCAGTAGTCAGTAGTCAGTATTCAGTAATCAGTAGTAAAAATGAGAAAGTGTGAGAGTCTGGGGACATTCCTCCGACACCAAAGACAGGCTTTAAGGAGGGGTTTATCCCCATTCCTCGAAAAAGAACTTTTGGCAAGGGGTTAGTTAATTGCTGAAGGCATATACTTGTGGCATTTTAAATTCTTTCTACTGAATACTGACTACTGAATTCTGACTACTCAAACCCGCGTAAGCGGGTTGTTATTTTTTACCTTAACATTTCCGCCCTACATCTGCATATACATTAACTAACGAAGGAAGACGGACACAGACACAAGGTTTCTAACTTTATTACCAACGTCTGATGTCTGTCGACCGACGACTGATACAGGAGGTAGGGCGATGCAGGATTATATTCAAAAGCGGGTACTCGATATCTGCGATTACATCCTGGAGTCCCAGGCCACGGTCAGGCGGGCCGCCCAGGTGTTTCAGGTAAGCAAAAGCACGGTACATAAAGATATGACAGAGCGTCTGCCCTCTCTCAACAAGCAGCTTGCCCGGGAAATAAAGAACATTCTTGAATACAACAAAGCGGAGCGGCACCTCAGGGGTGGGGAAGCCACACGCAGAAAGTACAAAGATTTGCACGGACAGCCGCAAAAGTAACAGGATTTTGTCGTTCGAAGTAGAATATTATACCGTTATTTGTAATCATAAGAAATAATATTGGACAGGCAATACTTTTACCAGTCCTGAAAGGGGACAAGCTGATGCTTGGCGGCAGTGATATCGGTTTAGATCTGGGCACGGCAAACGTGCTGGTTTACGTGAGGGGAAAAGGAATTGTTTTGCAGGAGCCATCTGTAGTGGCGGTGGAAAGGGACAGCGGCCGGGTCATCGCCGTGGGCTCCGAAGCGCGCCGGATGCTGGGGCGCACTCCCGGCAATATTGTCGCCATCCGGCCGTTGCGCGACGGTGTGATTGCCGACTACACAGTTACGGAGAAGATGCTCCGCTACTTTATCGGCAAGGCCGACGGCGGACAAAAATTGCTGTTCCGCCCCCGTGTGATGGTCTGTATCCCTTCCGCTGTTACCGGAGTGGAACTGCGGGCGGTGCGCCAGGCCGCCGTCCAGGCCGGAGCTAAAACGGCGCACCTGATTGAAGAACCCTTTGCCGCCGCTCTGGGAGCGGGCCTGGATGTTTTTCAGCCGAGCGGCTCAATGGTCGTCGATATCGGCGGCGGAACTACTGACATCGCGGTAATATCGCTCGGCGGCATTGTCTGCAGCAACTCACTGCGAATTGGCGGGGACAAGCTTGACGAGGCGATTGTGAAATATATTCGCAAAGAGAACAGTTTAGTTATTGGTGAACGCACCGCGGAGGAGCTTAAAATTGGCATAGGCAGCGCATACCCGTTCGGCACGGAGGAACAATCTATGGAAATAAAAGGTCGTGACATGGTTTCAGGGCTGCCTAAGGCGATTATGGTCAACCGCTGCCAGGTGCATGAAGCAATCAAGGAACCACTTGATTTGATAGTGGGCGCTGTTAAAGATGTGCTGGAACGCACGTCGCCAGAGTTGGCTGCCGACGTTATCAACAAGGGCATTATCATGACCGGCGGGGGCGTGCTGTTGCACGGGATCGATCAGTTGCTTAGCAAAGAAACCGGCCTGCCCGTATATATCGCGGAAGACCCGCTCTCCTGTGTCGCCAGGGGTACCGGCAAAGCTCTATCAATGATTGGCAGTTTGCCGCGGATGTGACAAAAGAAAAAAACTAATACTGGAGATTCCCCCCTGACTTGCTAAAATTTTTTATTCACTTAATTAACTAATTTTCAAATTTAACAGGAAATTCTCAAGAGTTGTCGAATGAGTTAAATAATCGAAAAAAATACACCACATTTCCATTAAGTCGTCCAGGGGGTTCCTCATGCGTTGTAGCTTACTGTCCCGCAGGGGTTTAACTGGTTTTTCAGTTATTAGAGCTTGCTTGGCTTTTTTTGTTGTTTTCATATTAACCTCATTGTTTTGTTATCAAAACCACCTTGGTTTTTCTTCGTTGTTCAAAGACACCAAGTATCAAAGAGAAATTAGTGATACATGTAATGTTTCTTTTCTCAACGACCGCGCCAGGGACATCACCGGCGCGTCAGCGGTAAATGCGCCGGGATTTATTGTGTCGGGAGGACTTACCGGAGAAGGCCAGATTGTAGCCATTGCCGACAGCGGTCTGGACACGGGCAATATAAATGACTTGCACCCCGACCTGCAAAGCACGCCCGGCAAAATGCCCAAGGTAGTGTTTTTGAAGTCGTGGGCCGGGCGGGACGTTCCGGATGATCCAAACGGGCATGGCACCCATATGGCAGCCACCGTCGCGGGGACGGGCGCCGCTTCCAATGGAAAATTCCGCGGTGTGGCGCCGGGTGCCAGTATTTATTTTCAGGGAATCCTAAACAAGGATGGTGAACCGGAACTCCCGGCCAACCTGGCCGATCTATTCTTGCCCGCTTACTCGGCAGGCGCGCGGGTTCATGTAGACGGCTGGGGCGGCGGTCCTGATGTCTACCAGGAGTCGGCCGCGCAGACAGACGATTTTGTACGTAATCACCCCGACTTCCTCGCGGTCTTCGGCGCCGGCAACAACGGGCCGTCTTCCGGGACTGTCACCACTGAGGCTAACAGCAAAAACGCCCTGTCCGTCGGCGCTTCCGTGCTGCCCCGGCCGGCCTTCGTACCCGGCACGGACAATACCGCGGCTGTTGCAGATTTTTCTTCATGCGGACCGGCCGGGGACGGGCGAATTAAGCCCGAACTTCTCGCTCCAGCTTCCGCGGTAATTTCCGCCCGTTCACGTATGGTCGAGGGCAATCTGCCGGGATACCCGGAATACACGCGCATGCAGGGGACAAGCATGGCCGCCGCCGTTGCAGGCGGCTCGGCAACCCTTTTGCGGGAATATTTTGAGAAGAATATGAATATAACGAACCCATCGGCAGCCTTGGTCAAGGCGGCGCTGATCAACGGATCACGTCCCATGACAGGTAGCCCTTCGAAAGAAGGTTTCGGGGTAATAGACCTGGCAGGTACCACAATTGCTCTGAAGGAAAACTCCTTCAAGGTGGCCGACGAGTTGGCCGGGGTGTCTCAGGGAAACGAAGTGTCATATACTATCCATGTTACTGATAACGCGTCTCCTTTTAAAGCCACCCTGACATGGACCGATCCTCCGGCTGAACCGGGCAGCGCGCAGGCGTTGGTGAACGATCTCGACCTGCTCGTCCGGACGCCTGACGGCAGGGTTTATTACGGCAACCATTTCCTAGGTAATAACATACCGGACAGGACAAACAACGTGGAGCAGGTTTACCTGCAGTCATCGGTGCCCGGGGATTATACGGTAAAGGTAACCGGTGTGAATGTACGCAGAAATACTGTAAGCGGCAGTGCCGTTGCCGCACAGGATTACGCCCTGGTCTGGGGTCAGACACCTGCCGAAGATATAGTGGAGAGTGTCGGCGAGCGTTCAATCAAACTGGTGGACGGTACCTCGTTCAGCCCGGCCGCTCTGCCGGTGGTAAACCTCGTTAATGAGAATATTGCCCCCGTAGATGCTGGCCACTTTTTCCCCGGGGCGGAAGCTTACCGGACTTCTCAGCGAATCTACCTGATAGCCCGCTTGTGGCGTGCCACCGGGGTGAAAGCGCTCAATACGGCAGAAGGGGCTGTCTTTACGGAAATCAACCCGGCTGCCAGGTCGGGTGGCTACAGTCTGGCCGGGGATACCGGAATAATAGTATTGAACAACCAACCTGTAACGACGGATAAACTGCCGCCGGGAGTGGAGGTAAACGCCGTGCTCAACCCGGTTGACCAGAAAATCCGGCGGGTTCGTGCAGCTTATATAGAACGTGAAGGTGTTGTCTCGACGTTACATGATCAAGACGGACAAAAAGAAATAACCCTCATGGGAAACGGGGGATCATACCGGTTATCCAGTGATGTCGCTTGTTCTTTCGAGGATAATTATCAAAGTGTGGAGACAGCGGACATGCCCTTTGGCACCGGCGCTCTGGATGAACTGGCAGAGGCCCTGCCTGGTATGCCGGTGCGCCTGTACTTGGCGCCGTCCAGCGGCGAGGTGCAGTACCTTGCTGTTAAGCGGCAGGTGGCCCTCGGCACGGTACGTGAAACTATCGCTTCCAGTAGCGAAATCCAGATGGAGAACGGGACTTCCGTCCGGATCTTCCCGGGCGCAGCGGTAAAGAGAGACAGAGAGAATTCCAGCTTCGATGTGATCAAGCAGGGGGACCATGTAACAGCGGTACTACTGCCGAGTACCGGGCAGGCTATAGGCTTGGTGGCATTCAGCAATGTTCTATACGGGAAGACAATTGATTTTACAAAGAAAGACAGAATGTTTTACCTGCTGGATAATAACAATTGCTACAGGTCCTTCTATCTGCCTCCTGATGCAGTCATCTACCGCTGGGGGGTCAGGACATCAGATGACGTTATAGCTGCCGGGCGTTGGGTCAGGGTCACAACTGACCAGGACGGGAAGGAAATATGGCGGCTGGATATAGGAGAAACTTTTTTTGATAAGAGTACATTTGCAGAATATAATCAAGCTGAAGGTATAATCAGCACTAAGGGTGGTGAGCAGTACCGGTCATCCGGTTTAACCCGTTTTTATAAAAACGGTTACCTGGTGTTGCCGGGAGATCTTCTTCCTGGCGAGCAGGTTGAATTAGAGTATGCGTCTGCCCCTCCGCCAACCGGGAATGTACTAGTGTCGGTGAATGCTCGTTCTACCGCTTCACCGCCAGTGCTATTTGTCTCAGCAATCCAGCTTCAGGGCCGCTTGGTGATAACCGGCAGGGCAGGCGCCAATACCATAGTTTACATGTGGGGGCAAGAGGGCTTCAAGCAAACAATTACCTTAGACGTGTCGGGTAGATTTACTTACTTTTTTAAAAAAGACATAAAAGATCAGTATAATTTAACTCTTGTGGCCGTAGACAGTCAAACGGGAGGGATCTGCGGCAGGAAGGTGAACTTTCCAGACAGCGGCAGCAGCAGCGGTAGAGATGTCCCCGCCGCGAGAATCGTCACAGATGTACTGGAGCAAGCGGTAGCTGGCATAGAGCCGGGCGGTGAAGCGCGTAGTTTTTCCGAGGTTCCGTTGACGCGGGTTGAGGTTGCCGCCATATTGGCACGGCTTCTGCAATGGCCGGAAACCAGCGATTTGCCCTTGCCTTTCAAAGATGCGGGGGATATACCTGTAGAGTTGCGTCCCATTGTGGCTGAAGCGCGAGCGCGTGGCATAATCTGCGGTTATCCTGACGGCAGCTTCCAACCATATGGCGCGCTGAGCCGGGATGACGCCGCAGTGATCCTCGCGGCTATCCTGCAAGATGTCGGCGTTGAAATCAAGTGGGATCCGCTGCTATCTTACGCGGATGCAGATAAAATACCCGCCTGGGCTGCCAAGGCGGTTGCCGTAACAACTGCCGCCGGTCTTTTTCATGGCAGCCCGGACGGAGCCTTCGCGCCGGGAGACCCGATCACAGCCGGTGATATGGCCATTATTTTGACAAAGCTGCTGGATGTTTGCCAGCGATACTGGGCAGCTAGTGTTATGACGTAAAGGTGGGATGTTCTTTTGCGCCGCATGATTATATCAGCCATTGCGCTGTCATTATTACTTTTTGCTGCCGGAGCGCCTGCCGAGTGCCTTGGTGAGTGGTCACCGCATGTTGTTTGGCATGTTGCCAAAATAGGCAAACTGACGTCCGAACTGCAGCTGGGACCTAACGGCCTGCTTTACGCGCTTTGCGGGAATAAATTGATAGCGGTGGATGAGAACGGCAATAAATTATGGGAGAGTGATTTACCGGACGGCAGTAAGTCAGGATGTCCGGTGTTTGATGCGCGCGGGTCTATTTTTATTCCTGGTAATGCCTTGATCCAGGAGGTTAAATTAAACGGCAGCAAAGGGTGGAGTTTCAAAGTATATCAGGGCAGCAGCAAAGCGGCGGCGTTGCTGACCACCGGTCCCGGGAACCTGTTATACATGCAGTTGCCGACAGGGCTGTATGCCGTTGACACCGCGGGGCACTACAAGTGGATGATCACGCAATGGGACCAGGTGTATAATGCCAGCACCCAGTTAGAAACCGATTGGGAAATCCTGGCGAGCGTCGGAAACGACCAGGCTGTATTCGTCATCATCGGTAAGAAAAAAGAAGGGTATACCTTGATGGCATTTGGCGAAGGGGGGAAAATCCGCTGGCGCTACTCCCTTGGTGAAATTAAACAAGCCAATCTGGTCGTAGGCGGTAACGGCCGCGTTTACGCAACCGTCAATCCGAAAAGAACAGACGACTATTACAAAGGCACGGTTTATGCTTTTGAAAGCGACGGCGACGGCAGCCCCCTGTGGAGCTATGCAATGGGGTGTGTCGATCTGACGGCCCCCACTCCTTCCGAAGATGGCTTGTTGTACTTTTGCGCTGACGAAAAACTTTACGCCTTGAATCAGGATGACGGTACGGAAGCTTGGTATGAACCTTTACCCAAGGCTATTTCCCGGCCGTCCGTGGATGAAAACAACATGCGTTATTACCTGGGAACGGAAGATAAACGCTTGCTGGCGTTGAACACGGAAGGGCGGCTGGACTGGAATCTTACCCTGGACGGCAAGGTATCCATGCGGCCTATGGTCGGACCGGATGGGTACCTGTATGTGGTGACGGAAGCAGGGAGCATATATAAAATCAAAGATGAAGCGCCTGAATCCGATGGAGGCTAAAGATGGGCATTGAAAGAAAGCGTAAGGGATGCCGTTATATCTTATGTTTATTAAGCAATCTTCTGTTAATTCTATTATCTTGTTTCTGGTGCAGCTGGTCCCCGGCCCTCGCGGCGCCGGTTAAAGATACCGTGGGTTTTGTAGATATAAACAGCCACTGGGCCCAGAAAGATATTTCCCGCTTGTACGCGCTGGAACTGGTTAAAGGTTATCCCGATCATACTTTTAAGCCCGACCAGCTGGTAAGCCGGCTGGAAACGGCAGTGCTGATCGTCCGTTCAGGCGGTTTTACTGCGGAGGCTGAAAAAGCGGCAGCAAAAACTAATAATAAGAATGACAAGAAATCAACCAGCAGCACGGCAGCAAAACAAATACCCAGAGTGCCGTGGGGGCAGTCCTACATCGACCTGGCAGTGAGAAAAGGTTTTCTTACGCCGGACAGCCCGGGGGACTACGATTTCGACGGACCCGCCACCCGGCTTGAGGTGGCGGAACTCTTGGCGCGGGCCATGTACCTTGTGCCACCTGTCACTGGAGCTGATTCAGCAATGGCTGAAATAAAATCAGTGGCAGACGCGGTTTACGCCAAGACCTTTTCTGACCTGGACGCGCTGAAGCCTGCGGAAAAGACCTTCATCGCGGCGGTTGCCTACGCTGACGTCATGTCCGGCTACCCGGACGGCACTTTCCGGCCGCGGGAATCTTTAACCCGGGCTGAAATGGCGGTAATTCTAAGCAGATTGGTAGACCGGGGGTGGGTTAAGCTCCCCGCCGGCCGCCACCTTGCGGGATGGATTTCCGCTGTTGATGATAATAAGGGAAGCAAGGAAATAACGCTTATTTCACTGTCAGGCGCGCAAAAGCTCAAGGCGGCCGGTAATGTCCAGTGCTACCGCGTGGCTGAAAAATGCACACTGGCCGATTCTGTAAATTTTCAATGCGAGGCAATTTTAGACGGACAAAAGCAGGTGAGCTGGATCAACTTACTGGAACAAAGAGATGACTCCGGACAGACGGATAAAATAAGAGGATCGGTTAAAATGGTGGTATTGGGTGAGGATAATTATATCATCGTTAACAATATGTATGCCGAAGACTTGTTCCTGCCGCTGGCCTGGGACGCAGTACTGACCGGGAACAAGGCGACAAAGGGCTTTAACTCCTTAAAACTAGGTAACTTTGTGGATGTGGAGGTGTCCAAAGGGAAGGTCAGGAAAGCTACCCTTCTCGATGTTAAGACAACGTCCGGCAAGGTGGACAGGATTGAGAACGGGTGCCTGTATTTAGAGGGGGATTCTTCCGGGAAAAAACCGATCTGGTTCAATCATTATGATTACGCGCGCCTGGTAAATAAAGAAGGCACACGGCAGGTGCAATTACAGGCGGGCAGCCCCGTAAGCATCACTTACCTGGATCCTCTGCCCAATGAAATCGACGATGAAGTAGCACTCGAAATAAAAGTAACAAAATAGATGCTTTTACCGGCCCTCCAGCCACAACATGATTACATGCTTGCCGGCTTCTTCTTCCCATATGTCAAACTGCTGTTTATATGAAGCAATCTGCGCTTCCATTTGCTGCTGTTCCGCGCCGCTTTGGACCGAGCCAATGCGTGACTGCAGGTCGTTTAGCTGAACCAGTTTCTCATTGTATAAGGAAGTGATATCCTGGCTCTCGTCATGTCTGTCGAACACCGTCCCCAGACCGTTCAGCCCGGAGAGCAGGTCGGCGGCGCATTCGGAAGACGAAGTGATTCTAATCAGCACTATTTTTTTGTCGCCGTCCTGCTCCGGAAACACCTGCGTTGCCGCCCCGGCTCCGGCCGCCAGCGAAACAGCCTTGATCCTCGCTTCGTTCAAATCGTTAACTGACATCTTTAACTGGCTACGCGCAACTTTCACACTGCTGCTCAACAGCGCCCGCGTTTCATGGCCGCCTGCCGCCGTAACGGGAGCGGCGCTCGCAGCGGTTTCCGCGCTTGTTTTTGGTGCAGCCGGCTCGTTAACGGGGTTACCCGGGTTATCATAACCCGGGACGCTTTCACTAGCTCCATCTCCCCGGGGTTCAGCCGCAGTGCCCGCCCCTTCGGGCAATTGGCCGGGATCACCCGGCTGGAGGTAACCGCCGCCCGCGGGAGGCGCTGACACATCGCCGCCGTTGCCGACATCCGCCGCCGGCTGTTTCGGCGCAAGGCCAATCGTCTTTCCTGCGTCGTTGTTTTTTAAACCAATGGTGATACCGGCGGAACTCCCGGCAATAAGCAACACGACGGCCGCCGCCGCTGCCTGCTTGCGCCAGGCCGCCGGAAGCCACGTTAACGCGGTACGGTGGCGCTCCGCCCGTATTTTGGCCATTACCAGCTCGCGTAATGCCGGTGGCGCGGGTATTTCCTCCCGGCCCAGCGCCCGCAGCGCCCCGGAAAGCCTCTCCTGCAGGGCCAACTCGCCTGCGCAGGCCTGGCAGCCCGCCACATGTCTTGCCAGCGCGTCCTCTTCTTCTTTTGTCAGCGCCCCGTCCAAGCGGGACGGTATCATCAGCAATGCTTCTCTGCAGTCCATCAATCTCACCTTTTCTATCGCCTGCCTGGCAGATCCTCGCCAGCCTCTTGCGTCAGTTCAGTCATGCGGCGGCGCATAACCTCCCGGGCCCTGCTGAGCCGTGACTTCACCGTACCCAGGGAGCACCCGAGCATTTCGGCAACTTCCTCATAGCTATAGCCCTCAATCTCCCGCAATACGAGCACCGCCCGGTGTTCCGGCGAGAGACTTTGCAGCGCCGCCTGCACTATGCCGCGAAATTCCTTCTCTTCCAGCGCCCGGAGCGGGTCGCCTTCCCCGCTGGCCACCTCATGCCTTATTTCGCCCCCGCTCTCACTCTGGTGCGGTTCGTCCAGGTAAATATGCACGTTCCTGTTTTTGCGCCGGGCGTTCAGGCATATATTAACAGTGATGCGGTGCAACCAGGTACCGAAATTAGCTTCGTTGCGAAAACTCCCCAGCGCCCTGTACGCCTGGATGAAAGCGTCCTGGGCCAGGTCCTGGGCGTCGTCGCGGCTGTCCGAGAACTTCAGGCAGAGCGCGTATACCTTGTTCTGGTGGATGCGCACCAGTTCTTCAAAAGCGGAAAGGTCGTTTTCTTTTGCCCTTTTTACCAATATGCTGGTTTCATCCACGGGAAGCCCACCTCTTGCGATACAAAATGCCTCCCGTTTAACTGTTAGACACAGTGAAACCGGAGAAAGTTCCTTCCGGCTGCGGGAGGCTCGTAAAAATCATTCGGCTCTTGAAAGAATCTTTGTAACACACGCGTTCTCAGACCGGACGCTTCGCAGTAATTATAAAGGGAGGCCTGAGTAGTGTCAATTGATATAAAAATGTTTTTATGGCAAAAGGTCGTATTTGGTAAAATTTTTTTAGGCGCGGATGGAACTTTTGGTTCTCACTGGCTGTCTAACTAATCAGGACGCAACAAAGGAAAAGACAGTCTGCCCGGCAGGAAATTGTCTGCCGGTGTAGAATATGTCTTTGTCCGTTGCCTACCGCTTTACTGGCGACGACCATAGCAGCAGCAGCGTTTATAGCACAGTCGCGGCAATGATTACTTAATTATTATACTACTTTAAGGGGGGATGGAAGCGTTTCTTCACAGGGTTGCTTGGCGGGCGTCGCCCGCGCAAACGGCCCCAGGCAGTTATTTTAAGAAAGAAAATTTTTTAGGAGGGAAATAATGAAAACCAAAAGAAACAGAAAGATCGTCTCGATCTTACTGACCCTGTCTTTCTTGGTGGCGATGCTGGTGCCCATGGCTGGCCCGGCGGCGGCTTCATCCACCTATTCGGTTATGAGCGCGCCCACCGTGCTCAACAATGATACTCCACAGAGCTTGGGCTCGATCCTTATCGACATCCCGACAGTTTCAGCCCAAACGTACAGCACGATCCTTTTAACTTTACCGACAGATTTTGCGCTTGACTGGACCAATACCGGGACTAGCCCGGTTGTGTCATGTGTGAAAAACGGTAAAGGAGCAGCAGCAGGCTTCCTTGCAGCAGATGCTTTTACCGCAGCCTCTCCTGCCACAAGTATTGAAAACAAAGGTATCACCCGGGTGAGCGCCCGCGAATTTAAAGTTAGTTATCGGGTACCGGGTGCAGGTGACGCTGACTATGATGTCCGCCTCATGGTTACATTGCCGAACGTCACTGTTCCCAGTTCCGCGGACGGCGACGTCAAGGTAACAATAGACAAATTGACCGGTGACTTCTCCTCTGGCTCAGTCGTGGTCGGCACCGCCGGCAGCGGCAAGGTTTCCTGCTATGTGAGCGACGCCACCACTACATTTACAACTGCCGGCACAACTGGCGGTAAAATTGAAATATACCTGAAAGAAAATACGGCCGGTGCCATCAAAGGTACCGCCGCTGCTCCCGAGACTCAGTCAGTTAAGTTAAAGCTCCCGAAAGGTATTACCTGGACTAACAACGGCACTGTCACCAACCTTACCACTGGCGTGACCGGCGTCGGGCAAAACTTGACTGCAACCAAGGACGGCTCTGATGCTAGACTTATGAATATTAGCAGAGCTTCAAATACCGACACCAAATCAATCTACAAGATTGCCGCTGACGTTAGCGTGGATGATTCGGAAGCGGTGCTCGGCCAAGTTGATGTGGCCGTGAGCGGTTCCAGCAGCATTGATGTCTCCACCGTGACCATTGGCGAATACGTGAGCTACAGCGCCAAGCTGGTCAACGCGAAAGATCCTAAGGATGTCACCCCCGGCCGCACGAACCAGGATGTCGGCGACTTCAATATTGAAGAAGGCGCAGCCGCAAGTCTCCTGAACGGACGCACCATCACCATGGAACTGCCTGATGGCGTGAAGTGGGCCACATTGAATGCCCCCTCGACATCCGGTACTGTGACAGCAGGTGCAATTACCGCGACTGGCAGCGACGGCCGCAAGGTTAAATTCACAGTTACCAATACTCCCCCGTGCTCCAAGGGCAAGATCAAGTTCACGAACGTGCAAGTTGACGTAGCAGCCGACTATTCCGGCGACATCAAGGTTACGGTCGACGGTGCCGGTGTTGACAACCAGTCGCTCGTCATCGCCAAGGCGGCGAAGTCCATTACCGCCACAGCGGACACCACCCCGGAAGTAATCATCGGTATGCAGAGCCAGCCCGGCGGCACCTTCAAGATTGTTGAAGGCGCCAAGGAAATGCTGATCAACGGCAAAGACCTCAAGATAGTTGCCCCGAGCGGCGTGACATGGTCTAAAGTCCCGACCGTCAAGGTGATCGACGGCGATGTCTCCATCTACACCGACAGCATCACCAAGAACGAGGGAACGGTGACCATCCCGATTAAGAGCCAGAGCACCAAGCCTTCAACCATCGAAATATCCGATGTTGCTTTAACCATCGACCGCACCGTGCCAGAGGGTTATATCACCTTAAAAATTAAAGGCGCTGCCGTCGACGAGATTAACAACACATACGGACCTAGCATAGTAGCGGGTGGTGCCGGCGGAAGAACTTTCTACGCCACCGGTGGTGCTAACCCTGACAACGCTGCTTGTGGTTTGATCTTCTCCGGCAGAGACACGGCAGCCACGGTTGACGTTGCCAAGACCGTTACCCCGGCTCCGTCAACAACCAAGAACAAAGTCACCTTCAAGATTGGCGACAGCAAGTTCACCTTAAACGGCAAAGAAGTAACCATGGACGCCGCTCCTTACCTGAAGAACGACCGCACTTACCTGCCGGTCCGGTTTGTGGCCCAGGCTGTTGGCATTACCGACAGCAACATCATCTGGAACGCTGACGAACAGACTGTCGTTCTCATTAAAGACAGCACCGTGGTCAAGCTTACTATCGGTAGCAATATCCTGAACATCAACGGCATAGGAATTACGATGGACGTTGCTCCTGAAATCGTGGATCCCGGCCGCACCATGCTGCCGGTCCGCTGGGTAGCGCAAGCCCTGGGATGCAATATTACCTGGGATGATGCGACCCAGACTGTAACAGTTAACTAACAGTTAAAAAAAGTTAAAAAACCGGGTTCCTCAGGGAACCCGGTTTTTTTTAATAAAGAAAATTTAGCGTTTTTGAACAAAAACATATTGACTCTTTGTCCGATGGGAAATATACTTTAGTTAGCGTATTGTTAACTGTCTTAACAATATTGGACAGAGTCGGGAGTGGTGTGTTTGAAGAAGTATTTGATAAGTATTGCTATATTCCTGTTTGCGATACTGGTGGCCATGCCGGCCTTGGCTGCGGATCCGGCCAAGCCGGAGCTGACACTGAATGACGCTATTGCGCGCGCCTTGGCGAACAGTAACGCGGTTAAAAAGGCCACTGTGGAAATTGACCGGACCAAGGAACTGCGGGATGATGCGGCGGACAGTATTCACTTTACGCCTTCCACACCGCCGGGCGATCCCGCGACTGAGCGGGCCTGGGCAAATGTAGTATCAGCCGATCTCACCTGGCGGATGACTTACAAGACTCTGTCAGTGCAGCAGGACAGCCTGGCCCTGAGCACCTGTAAAAAGTATTGGGGCATCCAGCAGGCGATAGCCACGCTGGATGCAGACAAGGCGGCCTTGAAGCAGGCTGATTTGGACCTGCAAAAGGCCAGAGCACAGCGCAGGGTGGGCTTGATTTCAGATGGTGACGTGATCACTGCGGAATCCAAGTATGCAACGGCAAAATCGACCGCAGACAAGGCGCAAAACGACCTTGATAATGATTATGTTGCTTTTAATCAAACTATCGGCTTAAATCCGCAGGATCGCCCTGTTTTGACAGACGAATTAAAATTAGAGCCACTGGAAAAGAACCTTGACCTCGATGTTGTCGTGAGCCGTGCCATCGACAGCAGCCCTTCCATATGGCTGGCCACCGAGAAGGTAAAAATACAGGAATACGCCAAGGATTCCATGTTTTATACAGGGTCATACAATCCGTATATAGCGCGTGAAGACGCTGTGAAACAAGCCATATACGATTCAATGAGCGCTAAGGATGCGGCGGAATTGCTGACCAGAAATCTATACTACTCAATTCGTTCACTTGAAGATAACAGTCCCGCCGCCGAGCAGGCGGTGAAAAAAGCGGAGGAAGATCTGCGCGTGGCCAATGTAAAATACCAGGTCGGCATGAACACCCGCGCGGATGTGGCCGCGGCGGAGTCTGCCCTGGTGCAGGCCAAGAAAAGTTTACTGGATCTAAAGGCGAACCACGCTTATTTAAAGCTGGCTTTTCAAAAGCCGTGGGCTTATTCGGGCGGATCGTCGAGTGGAACTGATTAAGGGAGAAACTTAGCTTAATCTTAAAACAATTAGCGATTTTATTTTCCAAGTACCAGGCCCAAAACCTTCGCCTTTAGGCGAAAAGCCTTTAGCATTGACTCTGCTTAGAGGTAGATGTAACATTCATCCATGAGGTGAATGATATGGCAGATTACCAAAAGGGAAGCCACACGATATATGACATA
>NZ_JAKOAV010000048.1 GCF_029478095.1 Pelotomaculum isophthalicicum JI
CACAATGAATGGCATATGCGGTCCATGTGAGTGGCGTTACATTTCTCACTTGCTTGGCTGATTGGCAAAACAACTCTCACGCCATTGACGGTGAGAATCCCACCGTCAAATTACGTGAGAAGCAACAGCATTTCCCAACACCCGCAGTATAAATCACTTGCTCAACCAATTTATTCCCTCCCCCAAAGTCTTATTCCCTCCTTGCAGCACTTTAAATAATTTCTCTAAGTCAAATCATAAATGCAGGTATCGAAGATTCACTTACTTTATTTAATAATGAAGCTAGAGCCACTTTTACGGCATGGAGGTCTAATTTATAAAAAATACTAACTTGTTTATTAGAGGAGATAAGTCAGAAAGGATCTGCGTTGACCGTGTTATAATAATTTCTGGGCTGGTACAATGACCTGCTGTTTTTTTATATCAATAATTCCTGAGGCGGTAATCCTTAATCCGGGCAGGAAATCGCAAACCAAGAATAACAATGTAGAGAAAAAATCGTTATAATGGTAACCATACTCTCTGGCTTTGTATTCCAAATATTTCATTTCAGTGACAACCGTCGAAAAAGAACGGTCGCTTGCCATTCCACCGATTTTAAGTGGCATAAGAAATGATACTTGACCATTTTCAATTAATACAATTCCACCATTCATTTTGGTCGCCTCAGAGGCAGCGCGTGCCATGGATGAACGATCCCTACCCAAAACAATTAGGTTAAACGAAGTATTATAAGTAGAAGCAATTGCTTCAAATTGACCAAGGCCGCTAACAAAGCCGTTTGTAACCCACTTACCGAATCGGTCGATCAGAGTACAATATAGCAAGTCGTCCTCGCGTTCCAACAAGCCATTACGCGGCTTAAGCAAACGGTCCTGTTGTTTAGTGATAACAGCAGAAACAAAGTTAATAACCGGGAAGACCTTCTCATCACTAGAAGGTACCCCATATAAAGAAGGATCGCTTAACAAATCCGAACGAGGCAATTCAGTACGAAAACCCATTTCCCCCCAGTCCGGTGCTGTAAGTTCTACAGATAATTTCCCGTCAATAGCCACTATCTTACCCTTGGAAAGAACCATATGTGGAGTGAATTCTTCCAAATCAGGCAATAATAGAATATCTGCCTGTCGGCCAGGGGCAATAGAACCCAAATCTTTTTCCACCCCAAGGTATGTGGCTGGATTTATAGTAGACATTTGTAATGCCGTAACGGGATTTACTCCCGCTCTTACAGCCATGCGCAACATTCCGTCGATAAGTCCTTCCCTGGCAATAAAACTGGGACGTGAACCATCAGTGGTAAATAACATCCGGTTAGTAGGCAAACGCATTTCTGTAATTGCCCGGAGCAATTCCGGTAGGTCCGGCCGGAGGGAACTATGCCGCAGCATGGTCCAGAAGCCTAATCTTAATCTCTGGGCTACATCCTCAGCGGTAATCGATTCATGGCATGATTCGGCACCTGCCGCGGCAATTACATTTAAATGATCATAAGAACACCCTGCGGTATGACCTTCAAAACCTTTATGATTGGCACTAGCCAGGATAATCTTTTCTAATAGAGAATAATCCCCCTCAACTATTAGTGGCCAACGGGTTATTTCGCCTATTTTAATGATACTCGGGTCGGAATAAAGCTCTTTTAAATTAGCAATTGAAAAAATGTTTTCTTCATTTATGTCCGGTGACTGGTGTATTGCCCTTGCTACCCAATATTGCCTAACCGGTAGGTTATCCATTGAATTAACTATCCTTAAAAAGCCCTTTGTTCCAAGATATACAAAGAAAAAAAGGTTATCGCAAACAATTGTAGTGATCCCACGCAATAGAGAGGCTTCCGTTAGACTAACAGGATTGTATATTCCCCACGGGTGAGAATGTGGTTCAATCAGAGCTGGACAGAGGTAGAATCCCCTGGCGTCAATAATTGTTGTGTTCGCACCTACCATTTTTTCACTTTCGCCAACGTAAGCAATTTTGTCTTGCGATAATGCAATATTGGCCAGATAAATTTCACCAGATAGTACGTTTATCAGTGAACCACCCTTAATATAATAATCTGCCTCTCGTCTTCCTGCAGACACGTCTAACAACTTCTGGAGATCTTTAGCTGTTGTCAAATTAACACCCCGTCTCATAATTCTTGTTATGCTACAGCTATTTTCTGATTGTTTTATGCCTTCACGCAGAAAGCTAAGTAAGGTTATATTAAGTGCCTTCCTAATATACAAATACCCATAACGTGTCTTCATTTCAGTAAAATTTTAGCTAGATAATTTATTACAACAATTATTTTTTACAAAAAGGCTAAGAAATGCTCATGCTAATTACTGAATATTGTTTAATTTTCTACAAATGGTTTTTTCAGTGTACCTAATAGTAGTATTTATTTAATGGTATATAAACAAAAAAATTTTTTATAGTTAAGAATTATTTTATATAATAACAATCGCATCAGTATAATAGTAATTTCTGAGCAGGAACGAGGATTTGCTGTTTTTTTACATCAATAATTCCCGAAGCGGTAATCCTTAATCCAGGTAGGAAATCGCAAACTAAAAACAACATAGTATAGAAAAAGTCATTATAGTGGTAGCCGCATTTTCTGACTTCGTCTTCTAAGTATTTCATTTCACTGACAATTATCGAAAAAGAACGTACGCTTGCCATTCCACCAATTTTAAGTGGCATACGGAATGATACATGACCATTTTTAACTAACACAATTCCACCGTTCATTTCGGTTACCTTGGAGGCAGCTAAAGCCATTGATGAACGATCCATTCCTAGTACTAGCAAGTTATACGAAGAATTGTAGGTTGAAGCAATTGCTTCAAATTGACCAAGGCCGCTAACAAAGCCGTTTGTAACCCACTTACCGAATCGGTCGATCAGAGTACAATATAGCAAGTCGTCCTCGCGTTCCAACAAACCATCACGCGGCTTAAGCAAACGGTCCTGTTGTTTAGTGATAACAGCGGAAACAAAGTTAATAACCGGGAAGACCTTCTCATCACTAGAAGGTACCCCATATAAAGAAGGATCGCTTAACAAATCCGAACGAGGCAATTCAGTACGAAAACCCATTTCCCCCCAGTCCGGTGCTGTAAGTTCTACAGATAATTTCCCGTCAATAGCCACTATCTTACCCTTGGAAAGAACCATATGTGGAGTGAATTCTTCCAAATCAGGCAATAATAGAATATCTGCCTGTCGGCCAGGGGCAATAGAACCCAAATCTTTTTCCACCCCAAGGTATGTGGCTGGATTTATAGTAGACATTTGTAATGCCGTAACGGGATTTACTCCCGCTCTTACAGCCATGCGCAACATTCCGTCGATAAGTCCTTCCCTGGCAATAAAACTGGGACGTGAACCATCAGTGGTAAATAACATCCGGTTAGTAGGCAAACGCATTTCTGTAATTGCCCGCAGCAATTCAGGCAGGTCCGGCCGGAGGGAACTATGCCGCAGCATGGTCCAGAAACCTAATCTTAACCTCTGGGCTACATCCTCAGCGGTAATCGATTCATGGCAAGATTCGGCACCTGCTGCGGCAATTACATTTAAATGATCATAAGAACACCCTGCGGTATGACCTTCAAAGCCCTTATGACTGGCACTAGCCAGGATTATCTTTTCTAATAGAGAATAATCCCCCTTAACTATTAGTGGCCAGCGGTTAATTTCACCTATTTTAATAATGCGCGGATCGGAAAAAAGCTCTTCTAAATTAGCAATTGAAAAAATGTGTTCTTCATTTATGTCCGGCGACTGGTGTATTACCCTTGCCATCCAATAAATCCTAGCCGGCAAATTATCAAGTAAGTCCATCATTTTTAAAAAGCCCTTTGTTCCAAGATATACAAAGAAAAAAAGGTTATCGCAAACAATTGTAGTAATCCCACGCAATAGAGAAGCTTCCGCCAGGTTGACCGGATTGTATATTTCCCATGGGTGACAATGCGGTTCTATCAATGCTGGACAGAGGTAGAATCCCCTGGCGTCAACAACCGTGGTGTTCGCACCTACCATTTTTTCACTTTTGCCAACGTAAGCAATTTTATCTTGCCATATTGCAATATTGGCCAGATAAATTTCGCCGGACAGCACGTTTATTAATGAACCACCCTTAAGATAATAACTTGCCTCTTGTCTTCCTGCAGACACGTTTAATAATTCTTGAAAACCTTTTACTGCTGATGGCAAATTTACCACCTCTGTGCCGATCCATCTTTATAAATTGGAATTGGTATCGAAATTATCATGGGCCGACTATTCTTTTAAAACTGGCTGTCCCATAAGCATTTCTATGTAGGTAGCCGGGGTTGGTGAAGACCAATCCCGGATTATTTATCCTAAACCACACTATATAACTATAGATCTTCCTTCTTCGGCTTTATTGAAGCACACATTTCAAATCCTTCATTACCTTCAATATTAGTATTTATGATCCATTTCTCCCCAGCTTCATCAGGAAAGTCCTCGCGATAATGAGCACCACGGCTTTCTTTTCTTAGAAGAGCTGACAATACAACTGCTTCTCCTACTAAAAGCATATTTTCGGTTTCCAATTTGTTAATTAATTTCAGGTAATCGCTCACCTCGGTATCAGGAAGTTTTTCTTTTAGTTTTTCGATATCATTGACCATTCCTGATAGTCCTTCACGATTCCGGATAACACCGACCTTTTCCCACATCAGATCCTGTAACTCTCTACGTACTTCTTGCACTGAAAGCTGTTTTTTCCCTTCTGTATGAGATTCTAGATCCTTAATTGTAGATTGGAGATTTTCAATACTTAATATTTTTTTCTTGCTTCGGGCGTACTGGGCAGCGAACCGGCCGGTTATATCACCATAAACCCAGGCTTCCGTCAACGCGTTACCACCTAACCGGTTAGCCCCGTGCACGCCACCGTTAACTTCTCCCGCTGAATACAACCCCTCGATTCCCGTCTCCCCACGCTCATTAATTAGTATGCCTCCCATAAAAAAATGGGCAACCGGGGCAACAAGGAAGCGGTCTTTACCTGTTATGCCTTTTGGAATGAATTTTTGAAAATGCTTAATTTTATCTGCCGGGATGGTCGAAAGATCCAGCCAAACACCACCATTAATCCCCCTGCCTTCTTTGATCTCTTTTGCAATAGCTAAGGTCAAGGCATCCCTGGTCATTTTCGAATTGTCTTTTAAATTATGCCGCTGAGTAATGCTTTCCCCCAGACTATTGAGTAGCCTGGCACCTCCCCAATAAACTAATATTTCATAAATAACCATTTTTTTTACAAGGGAAGATTCGAGCAAACAAGTAGGGTAGTACTGCACAAACTCCATATCTGTAAGCGGGACTCCTAGGCGGTAGGCTAGGGCACAGCCATCACCTGTTGTGCCGGGAGCGTTGTTTGTTTGGGAATAAATCTGTCCAGCACCGCCAGTGGCAAGTACTATAGCTTTAGACTGAATTAAAATAAGTCCTTGTCGGACCGGATCTATAATCAATGCCCCAGCAATGTCACCCAGTTCGCTGCGGCAAAGGCGGACGACGAATACGCCAGCCAGAAAATTAACACCCAAATTTTTTGCGAAATTAAACAGTGGAAGCGTAAAATCCGTTCCAAAACTATTCTCTGTGACTACATTTCTGGCTGTAGAATGGCCGGGTAACGAGATTATCCGTAATTTATCGTTCTTCTTTTGTAGTGGAACACCATAACCTAGTAAATTTTTCACCTGTTCTTGAGCGCCGGAAGTCATGGTGCGAACCATTTTAGTCCGGTTAATCCACCTGCCCGCTGCAAGTGTATCCGTAAGATGCTGTTCAGGTGTATCACGTTCATCCCATAGCCCGGTTGATGCAGCAAAGGAGCCTCCTGAGATAGCAGTATTGTTGGAGCGTCCCGGACGGCTCTTACTAATCAGTAAAACTTCAGCGCCCTCTTTTTTGGATGAAATGGCGGCACACAAACCCGCACCGCCACCGCCGATAATCAGGACATCCGTATTTATTACCTCTAAAACATCCATGCTTAGCACTCCTCTTATCTGTAAAAATATATTTAAAGATAATAGTCGATCAAACGATCACATGACCAGCGCATTTTTACCTAACGGAAATACCTCAATTTCACCTTGCCGGCATCAAATTATCTTGTTGCCGGCAGGGGCGTGATAAGGCACACTGCGCTATAACTATCAACTTACTTAGCTAACATCCGGTCGCAAATGAGAGTGCTGAGATAATCGGTGATATATTCGGCGCTATAAGGACCATCATGTTTGTACCATTGAACTATCCAATTGCACATACCTAATATTGCCAAAATCGTAAGCTTGATATCAAGTGGAGGGAATTGATCAGCCCGAATCCCCTCCTCCAGAGTTTCTCTTAACAGGCTTTCATAAAGATCCCGTTTGACAATGTAGTTCTCTCGATGTTCTAGGGTAAGTTTATCTGTTTGGTTGGTGGCAATTACAAGATACTCATTATTATTTGTTAAATGTAGTAAATGAAGTTTAACCAATTGCTTTAATCTTTCCTGTGGATTTTGTTCATATTGTTTATATACCTGTTGAGCAATAACAAGAAGCAGATCAATTCCTTTATTTATAACTTCATTGAGCAATTCCTCTTTACTGCTAAAATGATAGTACAAACTACCTTTTAATATGCCGACTCTATCAGCAATATCTTTCATCGAAGTCTCGATATAACCTAAATTTCGAAAGAGCTTAGCTGCAACTCGTATAATTTCATCTCGCTTATTAAGGCCTGATAAATCTTCATATATAAGATTTTTTTCTTGATCCATGGCAATCTGCACCCCTTATTTTACTAATTGTTTAAGTAAAGTTAAATTGTATTCGTATTATCGTTTCTTACCGTTTTTTTGGATTGCCTTACCTACTAAGTATACCATGTCTAGCCCAAATATACATAACTGAGGTGTCACCTCGCTTTTGTACGTTTATTAGTTTATCAACATTTCTGTGAGCATTGAGGGGATACCTCTTTATAATCTAATAAATATGATCTATTTCTTTGTTTAAAAGTAATTTACCAACGGGACTGGCCATTTCGACAAGTAAAAAGCTGTTATTATCCAATAGAGCTAATATTAAGATGAAATCCCACCCTGATTTAGGCATAATCTTAACTTCAAAATAACCGCCGCCATGCATTACCATATTGCTGTTCATTCATTTACATTGGCAAAATATTAAGCCGGTGAGATTAATTCGTTACCCGGGGCTTACGCTACTCTAATAATCGTACGTCGATTCAAATAAAGCCAAGCGATAATAATTATAATTAAAGTTGATGATAATTATAATTAAAGTTGTTAAAAAAAACAAATAAAAGGCCTTGTAAGATTTACATCGTTATGTTAATAACCCCCAGAACCTTATTAACAAATAACGCATAAGTCAAAGAGACCTGAACCCGATCTTCAATGGTATCCCTTAGCGCTTAGTCTCCTAAAATAATCAGCTTAAGTCATTCCACCCCCCCAAGTTTTCTTCGACCAAACGGCCGGTTGGCTAATTGAATCATATAGCATTCAAAATATAATGGTCAAGATTGTTATTCTTATCAGTCAAATATTGATAACCAGTGGTAATTATTCAAGGTCAAGCTGTTCTTGCAACGTGGCTGCGGCCAAGCTGTCGTTACCTTATTGAAATCAACTCTGATTGAGTAGTCATAAATGGCCAATCAGTTTGTCTATACATTTGAATAGCTTAACCTTAAATTTTTACCACTGGACATCAAAATTTAACTGACAAGAAAAATGAACTTTTCCTTATTAAATTTCTGTTATATAATCAACCAACCAAACGGCAGGTAGGTTAGTGTTAACCTCAATATCGAAACAGGTGAAATAGCCAGTGCTCACAGCTAATGCTTTGGGTGACAAAGGATTTTACGATAATGGCAGGAGGGTGTAAGTAATGGATGTTCAGCGAATTATTGTCGCCATCACGGGAGCTACCGGAGCCATTTACGGTGTTCGATTACTAGAGGCTTTACAGGCATGTCCGGGGGTGGAAACCCATCTTATATTGAGCAGTTGGGCGGAGAAAACAATTGCGCTGGAGACTAATCGCACAGTTGAATCAGTACGCGAAATGGCTCATTGTTGCCATGACCTGCGTAATGTCGGGGCGCCGATTGCCAGCGGTTCATTCCAAACCAGCGGTATGGCTGTCATACCCTGCAGCATGAAAACGCTGGCGGCAATAGCCCATGGCCTGGCTGAAAACCTCATTATCCGCGCGGCCGACGTGATGCTGAAGGAACGAAAGAAACTAATCCTGGTCCCGCGTGAGACCCCATTGAGTGGGATTCACCTCGAGAATATGCTTGCGGTGAACAGGGCCGGGGCATATCTGGTCCCGCCCATGCCGGCTTTCTACAACCATCCGGCTTCTATTGGCGATTTGGTTAATCACTTGGTCGGACGGGTGATGGATCAGTTTAGTTTACCTCATAACCTGACGCGCCGGTGGGGAGAGGATGGTTCCAATCAACCTTGAATTATTACCACTGGCTATCAATATTTGACTGATAAGGATAACAATATTGACCATTGCATTTTGATTGCTATACGATTCAATCAACCAACCGGCCGTTTGGTTAAGGCAAAAACTTTTCGGGGGGGATGACTTAAGCTGATCACTTGCCGATTATTTTAGGAGTGAAAATTATTCTAAGTAATAACCCAATTGGTATTTGTCAAACCTTAAAAAAAATAAACGGAGGAGATTTAAAATGGCATATAAAGATTTGCGTGAATTTCTAAGTGAACTTGAGAAAAAAGGAGAATTAGTACGGTCTTCCGTGGAATTAGAAAGTGGTTTCGAAATATCATCTTTGATGTGGGAGTTGGCAGATCGCCAGGGGCCGGCGATGTTTTTTAAAATAAAAGGTTACGACATACCGGTCGTTATGAATACGCATGGCACTTTAGCACGTAATTGTATGGGCCTGGGGTTAGAACCCAAGGAAACTTTTAGAGAAAACTTTTTAGCTATCCGGAACCGCGTTGCAGAGCTTCTTGAGGATAAAAGCCAATGGCTGAAACCCACAGTAGTTACAACCGCTCCCTGCCAGGAGGTTGTGATTACTGGTGAAGAAGTAGATCTCTACAAGCTCCCTGTGTTTAAATGGAGTCCGTTGGATGGCGGTCCTTATATTACACTAACCAATATTATTACTAAGGATCCAATTTCCCCAGGTTATAGACAAAATACTGGTATGTACCGGGTGATGATCCATGACAAAAATACTACCGGCGTCATGTGTTGCGCCACTCAGGATATTGGAATTCACGTTGCAAGGGCTCGTGCAAAGGGGATGAAAACGATCCCGGTAGCCATTGCTTTAGGAGTGGACCCGGTGATTAATATTTGTTCTACAACTAAGATGGGTTCATTCCTCGATGATGAATTTGAATTTGCAGGCGGCCTTAGAGGTGAACCGGTGGAAATGGTCAAAGGGAAAACTGTAGATTTATTAGTTCCGGCTACTGCTGAAATTATTATAGAGGGAGAATTAGATATACAACCTGAAAATGCAAGAATTGAGGGCACGTTTGCTGAATGGATGGGTTACTATGAAGAACCGATGATGTTGCCGCAGTTCCATGTAACAGCAATTACCCATCGGCGTGAGCCAATTTACCAATCGTGTATTTTAGGCCACCCCAATAACGAGGGGGAAATGATTAGGATGCCTGTTATTCAGGCCAATAACTACAACACATTAAAAAAAACAGTGGTAGGTTTTCGCGAATTCTGGGCGCCGCATAAATCTCGCGGCTATAAAGTGATAGTTCAAGTTAATAAGCACTATCCTGGCTGGGGTAAGCAGGCTGGTCTCCAGGCCATTTCCACAGGACAAGGATTTGCGGCTGCTAATTACGTTGTGGTTGTTGATGAGGATATTGATATTTTCAATACGGAGGAAGTTGACTGGGCCATAGCTACTAGAATGGACCCGGCTGAGGACGTAATTCTTTTACCGAAAGTTGGAGTTTATCCTTTGAACCCGGCAGGCTCCGGTCGAACAGATGTAGACCCGGTTTCAGGATATACTGAGTTTACTTATTGCGGGAAGATGGTAATTGATGCTACCAAAAAAATAGCATCCGAAAACCGCCGTCCTACAAGTATCCCAGTTGTTCCAGACCGGGAGGCATTTGAGCAGGTTATAGCTAAATGGAATGACTATGGCCTTGCCAAATGGACTAAAGCGAAAGATATTTATTAAATGTTTAGGGCTTAAATACCTTTTAACTTGAATTGGGAAATATAATATCAAAATGAAAGGGGAGAAAGAAAATGGGTATAGCTAAAAATATTTTGGTTATACCCATTGATTAAAATATGGATAAACACCTATTAACAAAGTTGCAATATTCCGCCCCACCAGAGAGTCAGCTTGTCGAACGGGCAAATTATGAGGTAATCAGGGAGATCCAGAGCCAGGGTTTACGCAGATTAGTTAAACATTGCTGGGAGCATGTTCCTTTTTACCGGAGCCTTTGGGGAAAAATGGGATTATATCCTGAGGATATTCGGGGAATCGAAGACATAGGCAAGTTGCCTGTGATTAATAAGGCGGAAATAGAAAAGGATCTAAAAGAAAATCCCCCTTTTGGCACTTTTCAAGGTGATTTGCCTGCTTGTCGCATTCAAAGCAGCACGGGAACAACGGGCATGCCGAAGCCATTTTTTCAAAGCAAGCATGATTGGGACGTACTCGGTAATCTATGGGCCAGGAGGCTAAATGCTCAAGGGATAACCGCAGAGGATCGGGTGCAGGTCTCTTTGACTTACGCGTTATTTATCCCTGGATTTACTTCCACTGAAGGGATTATGAAATTAGGGGCCATGGTGATCCCGCTTGGCAGCGGGGCAGTAACAAACACTGAGCGGCAAGTTACATTAGCCCGAAATTGGGGAGCCACATGTTTGTTGATGACACCTTCTTTTGCTCTTTATCTTGCCGACGTTGCCGAAAAAATGGGCTACGATTTAAAGAAAGATTTTCAAGTGAAGAGACTTATTCACACCGGTGAACCTTTACCTCCGGCGATGCGGCAGCGGATTGAAGAACGATGGGGTCTTCCCGCATATGACAACTGGGGTAGTGTGGAGACCGGGGCGCCAACCTTTGAATGTGAGCTTAAGAATGGTGTTCATATTAATGAGGATGCTTATTATTTTGAAGTTACTGAGCCGGAAACCGGTAATAGCTTGCCCGATGGCAAAGAAGGATTGCTGACGGTGACAACATTATTTAAGGAATCATCACCCCTTGTAAGGTACAATATCGGTGACTTTACGAAAATAATGCCTGAACCGTGCTCTTGCGGACGGACTTTCCGGCGAATGGCCAGTGTACGGGCCCGCGTTGACGACATGGTCAAGGTGCGCGGCAGCGCAATTTATCCGACATCGGTGGAACCGGTAGTCCGTAAATATAGCGAATTAGGCAGTGAATATCGTTTGGTTGTAGATAATGTTAATAACAGGGACATCATTAAATTACAAGCGGAAATCGTGCGGGAATGCTCTACGGACGAACTTAAAGAAAAAATACTCGATGATGTTAATAAGGTTCTGGGAATTAAGTGCAATGGCGTTGAATTATTGCCGTTCGGTACTCTGGCTCAGGAAGCTTCGGCAGCTGGCAGAATTAAATTCAAAAGGCTTCTTGATTTGCGCAATAAATAAACTGGCAACTCAGAAGATTTAATTTAAAATGTGTTAAATGAGTGTTGGAGAAGGGCTCACCAACGGCAAAATGCTGAGCCCTTTTCCACACTCGTTATCAAACATCTATTAAATTTAACATGACTATGTAGAATCTTGCAAGGGCTTTTTATTTGTTTTTTAGCCTTTGAGATGAAAATATCTTTGGATCCTTCCGCAAACACATCTATAACGGTTAGTTCAGAGAATAACAATAATTATAATGAGGTGAAAATATAAATGAATTCTATCAGTTCAGTTACTGAGAAATCAGGTTTGCAAAAACCACTTTTAGCTGGTGCCAGAAAACCAGTTTGGTTATTATTTGCGGTAATTTTTGCTTCTGTAATTATGCTCTTACCAACTCCTGTCGGACTTACTTTATATGGCAAGGCTTCATTGGCAGTCTTTTTACTTATTGCCATGATATGGGCGTCCGAGGCAGTTACATTTGATATTACGGGTCCCCTATTAATTACTTTAGTTACCCTGGTTACCTGGGGAGTAGGTGGTATGACAAGCTCCAACGCTATGAAGTTTGCGCTGTCGGGTCTCAGTGATTCTGCAGTCTGGTTGATTTTTGGAGTATTTATTCTCTCTACAGCAGCCATCGAAACCAATTTAGCGTATCGTTTGGCTTATTTTATAGTTGCCCGGGCTGGAGCTAAGCCCCGCATATTGACTTTAGCTTATATGCTATTAGAGTATCCATTATCTTTGTTAATGCCGAGCATTACAGCTCGAGCTGGTTTTATGGAGCCTATTTGCCGGGCTACAGTTATCTCAACAGGAGCATTACCAGTTGAGGAATCCCTTAAACTTGGCCAGCAACCAAGCAAGTTTGCAAAATTAATTTATTTATCTAACCTATATGCTATATTACTTAGTGGTATTTCTTTTTTAACGGCAGCTACAACATGGCCTTTTGTAGCTGCCTTATTAAAAAAATTAACTGGTTTCGACTTAACTTGGGGGTACTCTGTAATATTGTTTTTACCAACAGCTTTAATTTTAACTATTATAGCTTGGTTTTATTTGAATTGGTTTTTTCAACCGGAATTCGATATAGCAACTGGCGGTCAGCAAAAGGCGCAAGATGAATTGCAAAGATTAGGCCCAATGTCAATTCGTGAAAAACAAACATTATTTATTATTTCTATAGCTATTATTTTATGGGCTACCGACTTTATACACCATTTAGGGCCTACGGTGATAGCTTTAGGAGTCGGCTGGTTTTTATGGTTATTTGGCATTGTGACCTGGCAACAGGTTAGCCGCAACACCCCTTGGGGTTTATTAGTGGTTCTAGGCTCAGCACTGGCATTTGGAAACTTAGTGGAGCAAAGCGGCGCCATGGCATGGATCGGCGGAGTCGTACTAAACTTAACCAATGCTATGCCAATATTACTGATATTTACTATACTTGTTTTCGTAAGCACTATTGTAAGATCAATGGAAGCCTCTGGTATAGCTTTAATCGTGCCCATTGCCCCGATAATTGTTGCCGCCGCCAAAGGATGGAATATTCCCGGCGCAGAAACTGTATTGCTGATGGTTATTGGTACAGTCGGTCATGCCGCTTATCTTTTGCCAATGCAAATGACAAGCAATATGGTGATGTATAGCAGCGGTTATTTTGAAGTCAAGGATATGCTTAAGTCAGGCTGGGCTTTTGTCTTGATATATTTGCTCTTTTGGATAATAACGGCTTATACGTATTGGAAATGGCTTGGCCTTTGGTAGTTTGTTTTTAAAAAGAGATAGATGCATTTAAATAATAGTGTAATAATTAAGGTTTCGCCTCAATCCTTAAAAGATGTTAATTAGCAAATAATAAACAGCTTTAAAGAGAGGCGAAACCTAGTTGCTTATCCTGGATACTAGTAAGATGAAAAGGGGTTAATTTTATTAATGAAGATGAGGATGAGAAAATCGGGTTTTAGTTTGAAAATTAGGCTTGCTGTATTCTTTGTTATCGTCGCGGTATTCCCCTTACTTGCGGGAGGGATATGGATCGTCTTCATTGTAAAGGAACACATGGCTCTACCAGCGCCAAGCGCTCTCCTTTAGTCAGTGTTGATACCAGATTTTTTTTCAACCATGTTAATTGTGTTGTCAAGCGGCCAATTTCAGCATAAAGATCGTTGATCTTCTTTTCATCCTGTGTGGCTTTATTGGCTGTTTTGTGGTCGTCCGAGAAAATGTTTGGCAGTTTGCTAATCGCTATTGCTTTCCACTTTTTGAGCTGAGTCGGATGAACGCCAGTCTCTGATGAAATTTGAGCTATTGTCTTTTATTCCTTCAAAAGCTCTAATACAACCTGGGCTTTGAAGGCATCTGAATAATGTTTTCTCATGGTTCAATTGTATCTTAAATCGGCCTTTTGGCTGTCCGATTTTCCGGGTCCATTATATAATGCCAGCCAGGCTGGCATGTATTGAAACTTCTAATGTAGTATTAAAAAAAGCCAAGGCAATCAATACTGTCAATACCCATCCTGCTATACCGCTCAAATCTGCTGCAACTTGTTTCCAAGTCATCAGCAACACGATTCTTTTTATTATTTATACACTGGTTTTGTTAAGTTCGTGAATCAGGATCGTTTTGAAGTATTGATATAAGATTTTTATTGGTGTTGATTACTTGTTCTAAAGAGACCTTGGTTTTTTGTATAATATCTTCTAAAATTTGGTTCTGCATTTTTAAGGCTTCTGCAATTAGACAAATATCTCCCTTTTTGACTTTATTATTTAGTTTATTAGATATTATTGATAGTTTTTTAGGGATTGGTGAACTGATTTTTTTTCCGTTGCTATTCGTTCTCACTAATACCTCACCCTTTTAGTTTATTAGCTCTAACGCAAAGTACATATCAACACATAATAACATTAACCGTATTCTTATTGCTGTTATACTTATTGCCTGTAATTGATGGCATGGACTATGTTTATAAATGATATATTGCATCAGCATTGTAATAGTTTTTATCGTTTGAACTGTTATTGAAAAAAAAGAGGCCATGATGCCTCTATAAAATTACAGATTACTTATATATCATGGTTTTTTGAGGGCAAATTTTTTATTGCTCATCTTACTGGCATTTCACTAACCAAACTTTTTAAGACCCCTAATGATGAGCCCGAAAAAGTAGAGTACGAAAAAACACATGATGAAATCAAACACACTCAGAAAAAAGGCGCCGTTAACAGTATCTTCTATTATTCCCATCCTTTATTTCACCCCCAATAAAGTTAACATTATACCACCTGCTACCGCTGTACCCAACACACCGGCCACATTAGGCCCCATTGCGTGCATAATTAAGAAATTAAACGGGTTGCACTCAACACCAACCTTGTGTGATACCCGCGCAGCCATCGGAACTGCGGCTATACCCGCCGATCCGATTAAGGGGTTAATTTTACCTTTGCTCATCTTGTACATTAATCTTCCCCAAAGGATGCCGCCGCAGGTTCCGGTGCAGAAGGCTATCAAACCAAGGGTTACAATTTCAAGTGTCTTTACATTGACGAAGTTTTCCGCGCTCATCGTTGAACCAATGGCAACAGCTATGAAAACAGTTACGATGTCCAGGAAGGTTTCGCCGATAGTATTGGCGATTCTATTCAACACCATTGATTCTCTGATTAAGTTGCCCAGCATTAAGCACGAGATAAGTGGTGCGATAGGCGGTAGCAATGAATTAACCAGTAGTATCATCAAGATCGGGAAAATTATTTTTTCTTTCTGGGAAACCGGCCGCATCTGCTCCATCAAACATTCCCGTTCTTTTGGCGGTA
The DNA here is from genome assembly GCF_029478095.1 of Pelotomaculum isophthalicicum JI. Taxonomy (NCBI): domain Bacteria; kingdom Bacillati; phylum Bacillota; class Clostridia; order Eubacteriales; family Desulfotomaculaceae; genus Pelotomaculum; species Pelotomaculum isophthalicicum. The sequence continues at coordinate 15,563 of NZ_JAKOAV010000048.1, forward strand.
TGAGCAATTTCATGAGCGGTGGCTGGATTAACGGCAACAGCGCCATATATGAATAGGCGGACACAGCTACTTGCCCTAGAAGGTGGGGGGCAAGTTTGGTGGACACGTAAATGGCCATTGGCCCGTCAGCCCCGCCGATTATCCCGATTGCCCCGGCCTCAGCAATGCTGAAACCAATTATCTTTGCTCCCAACAGAGCGATAAAGATACCGATATGTGCCGCCGCGCCAAGAATGATTGTACTGGGATTAGCAATCAGCGGGCCAAAATCCGTTATAGCTCCAACACCCAGGAAAATAAGCGGCGGGTATATTACCTTTTGCACTCCCATGTAGTTAAAGCCCAACAAGCCGTCTTTATCCATCAGCCCGGTACCGGGTATGTTCACCAGAATACATCCAATGCCAAGAGGAATTAAAAGAAATGGTTCGTACTTCTTTTTAATCCCGAAGTAAATAAATAATATACCGAAACATATCATGACTATATTTCCTATTGAAAAGTTAACAAGTCCAGTGCCTGCCTGCGTATTCCGGTTTATCCGGACAGCGAATCCGGGAACATCCGGACACCGTTCCGGAAACATCCGGACAGTGATTCCGGAGGCATCCGGACACCGCTTGTCGGTTGTTTGATTTTACAGTAATGCA
>NZ_JAKOAV010000049.1 GCF_029478095.1 Pelotomaculum isophthalicicum JI
AACTCGACAAGGTGTCCGGATGTTGCCGAAATGCTGTCCGGATAATTCCGTTATGCTGTCCGGATGTTGCCGTTACGCTGTCCGGATGCTACCGGAATGGGTGTCCGGATGCGGCCGAAATATGCACAAAGAAATTAATTATTCAGATCCTTTAGAAAAAATTATTAATAATAAATTTGGAGAATAAATAATGAATAACAAAAAAACCAACAAAAAAATAGGTGAGGTTACCAATGAGGAAAAAAAAGAAATAACAAAATTACATGGTAGGAAAACGGCATTAATTGAATTATTAAAAATATTAAATAGTACAGTACCATCACAAGAAGAACAGGATTATTTATATTCAAAGGCTACAAATGAACTTGAAAAGGTTGAATTGTCATTACGGAAATGGTGGGAGCGAATAATTCAAAAATATGGTTTACAGAATATGGAGGACAGGAGATTGAAAATAGAATTTAATACTAATAGAATTTATCTAGTATCAAATGATTGATAATCATATTGTATTAATCAATTTTTCATATGAGATTAATAATAGGGATGGAATACGTTGGTTAGAGCTAGGTCCAATTTTGTTTTGGCTACTGCATAATGTCCAAAAGCTGATGGTGTTAAATGTCCAGGATTTGATAGATAAAGTGACCAAAGTATAGATTGTCAGTCAGTCTGTCAAGTATCCTTAGTTATCGCTATAAGGTATTTAATCAGCATTGTCTCGATAAGCCTTTATGCACCTGTGTAGAAAGTCTGGTAACCCCCGTACGGCAAGTCGGTCGTCAATGTCCAAGTGGAGTAGTGAAATTGCCAAAATAGACCATCAACACCTTCTTTAACCTGAAAATACAAAAATGGATATTTTGCAGCATTAAAATATTTAACTAAAATCACTTAGTACAGCATTCGGACACATTTGTCGTCAAATTGAGGACATCCTGTACCATCAACCTTTTGACAGGATAGCTTAACACTAACACCAATTTATTGATAGGCAGATATTTATTAGAACCTGGTTTTAGAATATCGTTATATTTATAGTCCTAGCCAGTAAATTAAAGCACTTGCAATTTAATTCATTTGAATATCCTGTGTCAGTAAGCAATGGCACTAGAATATCAAAAAGAAAGGAGGTGTTATTGATGAGAATTTTATTACCAAAAGCCAATACAGAGGCTAAAATGTGTGACTCTAGTTGTACAGGATGTGGTACCGTTTGTCAGGCTTCAGGATGTGCGTACAATTGTTCAGGACCTAGTTAAACAAGCTTTTCTGGTTATAAAAGCATTCCTTTCTAATATTAGAAAGGAATGCTTTTATAATCAACTTTTATAAAGGGGGAGAGGAAGGCGAATGCTGAAGCAATCCAGGTTCTTTAGATTTCAAAATGGCACTGAAAGATATATATATTCCGGATATACCGGACTGCTGTTAAAAGATAATGATACAATCAAAAACTTTCTTGATAACCCGTACGGTGATGAAACATTGGAGAAATATCTAATCTCAGATATGGGATCCGGACATACAAAAAACTATTCTAATACTACACCTTATGTTGAAGGGATTATCTTGTTTGTTACTAACTATTGCAATTTAAATTGTATATACTGCTACAATAAAAGCAATGAGATAAATAAAGCGGATCATATGTCAACCGACACTTTTGAGCAAGCTATCCAATATTTTTTACAAAATTTCCATTATGGCAAAACAATCTCAATGCAGTTTTTTGGAGGAGAACCCTTGTTAAACTTTCCCCTTATTAAGCATGCAGTTGCCTATGCAAGGGAATTGCAAGACCAATACAATGTGAAGTTCTGGTTTTCCATCACCACCAATGCTACGGTAATCACTAAAGAAATAAGGGATTTCTTATGGGAAAACAAAATTGAAATAATGGTAAGCATTGACGGCGATCGAGCGACTCATGATAAACAAAGGCCTTTCCTGGATGGCAGCGGATCCTACGACACCATCATGAAAAACGTTCAATTACTGTCCGGCTTGCCGGCTCTGGTCAGGGCAACTATCTATGATCCCCGGACCAATCTTGTGTCCCTGTACGAGGATCTCATCGAAAGTGGCTTCGAGTCTTTATTAATCGACTATGCGTCGATTAATAAGTGCCCTGTCTCTAAAGATGACCTGGATCTAATGGCTGCAAACATTAAGGATCTGGCCGGGTATGTTAGTCGCAACATGCAGGAAGGGCGTGTGATCAGATTTAAGAATATCATGGAAAACATATTTAAAATACATAATGGAAGCAAAAAGAGGCACCCATGCGATACCGGTGTATCCCGTTTCACGGTGGCGTGTGATGGTAAGATCTACGGATGCCACAGGTTTAACAATTTAGAAACACTTAACTGGGGGAATGTCTTCAAGGGTTTGGACTTCAGCAAGCGAACCGATTTCCTGTCTTCTCACATTATCTCTCAAAGAAACCCGTATTGTCAACATTGCTGGGCCGGAATGCTCTGCGGGGGCGATTGCTACCACACCTCATATATGGCCAGTGGCAACACAAGAAGCATCGACCAGACGCACTGCTTTGCCATGAAAGAAATCATCGCCAAATCATTGCTGATATACACTTCATTATCAGAGGAAATGAGAAGTAGAATTGGTAAGCGCACTATCAGAGCCACACCCATAAAAGAGAGACAGACAAACTTCCCGTATGTCGCTCAGTCTATCAAGGATGGCATTGAAGTGTTGAACATCAGGGCCCTGGCGAGTACAAGCGACAGCGATTTATCGGTTTGCGATTGCGACTTTTGCGAAGGCTGTTCCAGCGACATTATTTATGCCTGAAAATGAGTTTAGGCAAATAGCGGCTACTGCTCTAACCGTGCCTGCCCCTATTTATCTATCAAGGCAAAGGGATGGATATAGCGATGAATGTCTCCTTTGATGAAACCTACCAGGCGACCAAGAGGTACCTTGAGACAGCACATCTTTCAAACAGAGCCTATAAGATAGGTATCTACACGAAGGAAGGCGCAATTAACCATTTGCCTGATTTTGAAATGGATTACCGGTTGTGGCAGGGAAAATACGCTGCCTTTATCGCAGCTGCAATTACCGATACGGCCATTGAGAGGATCATTGCCTGTACTAGTGTCTTTTTCTATATCCATGATTTTTTTGAGCAGATTCACTTCTGGTTTCACGACAAAGCAGAAGGAAGGTTGAAAAGGATCTCCCTCAACGAGCTTCTATGCGATAAAGAACAGTATGCCATCACTATCGGTTTCACAAAAATACTCAAAGAATTAGGTACTTCATCCAAATACTCGATAACCAACATGTTTCTCGGGCTGTATCAAGTGCTTTTAGAAAAGGATGAGACACTTTTTATAGAGACCACGGGATATGCATCGCTCAGCGCCGACCTGCAAAGGCAGGAAGTGTTGGGCATGAACGATCTGCCACGAGTTGGCATTGAAAGGATCGGCGTTACCAGAGAGCTTAGTAGACCGGTGGAAAAGCTTGCCGTCAGATTGGGTCTCAAGGAGCAGAAAAATATCTATAACCTTCGAACTTTGGGCAAGGTGTATCTGAAAAGATCGTGTTGAGGCAGGAGGGAAGCCCTACATGCCCGGCTTTATCAGAAATTATTCTGTCTATATCAGGCCATTTTATAGACACTACCTGATCGTGATTGCTCTTGTGTTTTTTTCTGTAATGCTGACGCTGCCCACACCGCTGCTCATTAGGTATATAATCGACAGGATCATTCCCGCCAGGGATTTTTCGCAACTCAATCTTTTTATCGCCATCATTTTTGGTCTTTATTGCCTCCGGGCCGGAGTGGGATACCTGATCAACTACCTGTATGTATACGTGGGCACCCTTGTCAGCTATAAGCTCAGGGAGAATATCTTCACCCACTTGCAGTCCCTGCCCCTGAACTATTTGAACAGGCAATATGCCGGAGATTTCGTTTCCAGGATCGTAAACGACGTCAACGTCTTGAATGGCTTGCTGACCTCCTCGTTTATCGATTTTGTCACGAACATGATCACCTTTGTCGGTATCCTGATCCTACTGATCATCTTGAACTGGCAGCTGACAATCCTCAATGCCATCACTATTCTGCTGTTCTGGTATATATCCAAGACCATGAAAACAAGGTTGAGAAAGAACAGCCGGGCAATCCAGGAACAATCTTCGCTATTCATGTCGAAACTGTACGAGAGTGTCTATAACCAGAAGACCATCAGAGCTTTCAGGCTTGAGGAAGCTTTTCTCGGGTCGTATCTGGCAGAATTAGCGAAGCTAAACGACCTCAACATATACTCGATCAAGTTGAGCAATTTCGTGCAACAGATATCATTCATCATAATTTCCTTCGGGCCGCTGTTCGTGCTATGGTACGGAACCAGGCTGGTATTTACGGGGGTGTTCACTATCGGCAGCCTGTTCGCGTTTTACCAATACTTGTACCAAGTGTATGCTCCCGTGAGCAGCTTTGTCAACTTCAACCTGAACATTCAGGCTGCCTGGGGGGCGAGTACCCGGATTTATGATTTTTTAAGCCTGGTCCCGGAAGAGCATGGCAATCAGGTGGTTGAACAGAGTATCCGGGGCAAGATCATTTACAGGGACGTGACTTTCAGCTATGATGGCGGCACGCCGGTATTGAAGAAAATCAGCCTGGAGATCGAGCCCGGCCAGTACGTCGGCATTGTCGGCGCCAGCGGCGCTGGCAAATCGACGATTGTCAATCTCCTAATGGGTTTTTTCGGCGGTTATGAGGGTGAGATCCTACTGGACGGCCATCGGATTGCCGACTTGAGTCCCGGCTTTGTTAGGGAGCAGATCGGAATCATGACCCAGGATCCCTGCCTGTTCAAGTGCTCAATCAAGGAGAATATCCGGCTGGGCAGATTGAACGCCACCATGCCGGAGATCCGGCAGGCGGCAGCCATGGCCCGGATAGACGACTTCATCATGGGCTTTCCGGATGGATACGAGACCATTATCGAAGAAAAGGGCGAGAACATCTCCAGGGGCCAGAAGCAGCGGATCGCCCTGGCCCGGGTCTTTTTAAGAAAACCCAGGATCGTAATCTTCGACGAGGCCACCTCCTCCCTGGACGCATCCCTGGAAAAACTGATCCAGGATACTATCGAGAGGGCGACGGAAGGCACCACATGTATCGTCATCTCGCACCGACTGGCAAGCGTTGTCAATGCGGAGAGGATCTTTGTGATCGATGACGGGGCGATTGTCGAGCAGGGAAATCACTTTGAGTTGGTTGAAAGAAAAGGATATTACTACAGCCTGTACCTGAAGCAGTTCATGCTTGAAGATACCAGAAAGGAGTAGCTAACTCTCATGCCTGGAATTGAGACAATTTATCCGCCCAGCCTTCTCCCCTAGCTGCACTTTCAGGGTACGTCCGGGGCTTCCGGATAAGAAGCTCCGCAAGGTGTCGAGAACAGCCGCTATGTACCGCATATTTAACAAGACAATCACGTTGACCACCAACCCCAACGCATTCAGTTGATCTTCCTGGCCTTAGCGGTAGGTCAGATACAGTTCGCTCCGCTTGCCATAGAAGAAGGCTCGAGCAAGACTGTGCCGCGCTTCACTATGTTTAAGTTGGGGCAAAACTCACCTTCGATAACCTTTGTCATCGAGATAAGCCAACAACAGTTATCGCGTCTTATAGATCAATTTTATACATCCGGCGGTGACTGGATAATGCGGGTTGTTAAGCGACGGGTGAAAAATACTGGCTTGGTAGAATTACCAAACGGGAAACAAAGTTGTTTTCTCACTGCCAGATGGGATAATATCACCGTCCTTAAGCGGCGCTGGTATTTATCCCTATGTAGAGAAATAAGAGATTGTATCCTCATGCTCCCATCGTAGTAAATATTAGCAGGTGCAGGATTAAAGAAGGAAATATAGAATATAATGTAGAATTTATCAAATTAAAAACAAGAGGTGCGGACGTGTGTCAGCATAACGGTTAAGGAAGCCGTATGCGGTAAAGGAACTACTATAGGAAGAATGAGCAGGTTGCCTGGAAGGATACCACCTACTATCAAAGGCGTCATCGTCGGTACCCTAGCGGGCTTCTTCTTGGCGCTTGACCTTATGATTGGCATCCAAAACGCTGCGCGCGGGCGATACTGCCGCGAGGAGCAACAATATCCAGAAGGCCATCAGCGACTACGAGCAAGCGGTCAAGTGTGATGTTACCAAAACCGGTACTACCAGCAACAACGACGGTATTCCTGATTATTTAAAAGGTCTAGTTAATAGGAATACTGCTGTATTACGTAAAACCATAAGCCCAGTATTAGCTCAAAAGATGTTGATAATATTGGTTAAGGAGTTACATATAATGACTAATTCTGTTGCAAAAATGAAAAATAAGACTACGGTAGTAAAGAAATCGCGGGAGAACAATCAGTGGGAGTTCAGTCATGCCATAGCTTTCTGGGGATTGATGATTTTACTGTTCCTGCCCCCTTATTTCAGAGGACTTTTCTTCCAGCCCGAACAAGAGCGGGCCTTAATTTCTACCGCCGTCATTTTCTGGTTCGCCTGGCTGTGGAAATGGTCGAAGCGCGATAATGAGTTCCTTTCCCACCCGCTGGATTACTTCGTCCTGGCCTTTCCAATAGTTTATCTCATTTCAGCTTTTCAGGCCGCCAACTACGGCCTGGCGGTGGACGAAGTGGTCAAGACCATCCTGTATTTCCTGGTCTACTGGCTGGCCTCACGGCTAATCAGGGATGAGAAAGATATAACGACTATTCTGCACGTCATATATATAAGCGCCTTAGGAGTGGCGTTGGCCGGCCTAGCTACCACCACCGGGATTATCCATATCAATGATGGGTTTAAGGACGGGCGGATTTATTCCTCTTTCCAGTATCCCAACGCCCTGGCCAGCTACCTGGCAGCGGTGACGTTTATCGGTTTTTACCTTTGGCGCAGGACAGGCATATCCTTTACGATCTCCACCGGGGAAGAGCAAAAGAAGGTGCCCATCCGGTTGAGTACAGAATTCTTCTTCCAGTATCTATATACTGCCGGTAACTTCCTGCTTTTCACCGTGTTCCTGGGCACTAAGTCCCAGGGTGGCCTGCTAGTTTTCTCCTTAATGCTTGTTATTTTTATAGCCGGCCTGCCGAAAGGCGGTAGAATACCGGTATTTATCCATATATTGCTCACCGGGGCCTTCTCCGGTCTTGCCGCCTGGCGCTTTGTTTCTGTAGCTGTGAACAAGAGTAACGGCAGCGCCTGGTTCTGGCTTTTCGCCGGGTTGGTACTGGCCCTGGTCGGACAGGCGCTTTACTCCTTAACTGAAAGAAAAGGACTTTTGCAGTGGATCACCGTCCACAGAAAAGGTATCCTTGCTGTCATCCTTCTGACGGTACTGGCCGGTTGCGCCGGAGTATCCGTTTATGTAAACACACATACCGGAGAAGTAAGGGCGTTGCTGCAACTGGATGATATTCACCTTCGCAGCGCTATTGAACGTTTCTATTTCTACCGCGATGCACTGAAGATGTTTGCCCTGCGTCCACTCCTGGGTTGGGGCGGTGGCGGCTGGCAGGAAGCCTACCGCTCCTTCCAGAGCTATATGTATAACTCCAACCAGGTGCATAATGATTACCTCCAGATTATGGTGGAGACAGGTATTTTGGGCCTGCTGACGATCACTGGGATCTGGGCAAGCTTTTTGCGTATTGCCCACCAGCTTTACCAAGGGGCCAGGGAAAACGTCCCTGCCAGGACACTGTTCTGGATAATTACCGTGGCGGCGGTTTCCATAGGTGCACACGCCGCCATAGACTTCGACCTGTCCCTTTCCGCCATTACCCTTGTGCTTTTCACCCTGTTCGGCATTATGCGTTCTTTCCTGGCCCACCCAGCAGCCGATGTTGAGAAAAAGAAAAACAATAAATACGTGCCGCCCAACAATGCCGTCTTGGCAGGTGCTTCAATCGCTTCCGCTCTAATCCTGTTCTTCGGTGGCTGCCTGGCTACTGCTTATAGCAGCTATATAAATGTTATTCAAGCCAAGAGCTACGACCAGGCACTGTCTTTAATACAAAAAGCTATAGCCTACAATCCGTTTAACCCAATCTATTATGATGATACAAATCCACCAATCCCTTCACTTTACCACGTAGACCTGCTTCACCTCTATCAGGCTCAGGGCAAATTGGACGATGCCATGGCTGCATCCATGCGTGCCGTGGAGCTTAGTAAATACAACGCAAACAGTTACGCGGATCTGTCCACCCTATACAGCGCTAATAAGAAAACTCCGGAAGCTGTCCAGGCGGCTGAAAAAGCACTATCCCTAGCCCCGTTCCAAATCCAGTGGTACGAATTTTTATCCAAGACTTATTTAATAGCTGGGTACAACGAACTGACCGCTGGAAAGCGAGACGAAGCAAAGGAGTATTTTGAAAAAGCAGAAGGAGTTCCGGCAAAAATCCAAATTCGGATGGATACCCTCAGTGATGAAGAAAAACGCCTATGGAAAGATGCTCCACCGATGACAGTAACCCCGACGGTGAAACTAAGCGTGGGAGCGTCTCAGTATCTGCTTGGGCAATGGACTGAAGCTGACAGTAACCTCAAGGCTACCCTTGATGACGATAAGAATAAAGGTGAGGCTTTCCTCTGGCTGGCTGTACTGCGGAACAAGCAGGACCGGGCGCAGGAAGCTCAAGATTTCCTGGCTCAGGCCAAGAAGCTATCACCGGATCTGGCAAAGGATTATGAGCAACTTAAGAGTCTGCCTGTTTTGAGAAGGTAATTTCCTTAGGGTTCATAAGTCATTTATAGCGAACATAGACAGAATCAGTAGAATTGGAGGAGGCAATGGAATGAAATTTAAGTTACTTGGGTTAAAAACAGTGATTTTTGGTGTTGCTCTTGTTGCTGGCATCGCGCTAGGAACGCTTGGTATCCTTGGCATCCATGACACGACTGCTAATGCTGGTAGTAATTATGTTTTTCCAAAAAACCAGTATGGTCAGACGTATGGCTCTAGTTTTTATGCTACTTCTCCAGAAACAGTGCCGGATTTAGTCGCGGCAGTTGGCATGGATGATACTAAAGGGTATGTGAAACGTACAGATCTAGAACAACCGTTTCCTAAAACGCCACAGGAGGCTATAGCTCTGAATAAGCAGAACTTGGCTCATCCTACACAAGAAATTCCACTCTATGATGTTGATGGTAAAACTGTTATTGGAAAATTTATCTTTGGCGGAGGAACAGTAAAAGAATTTAGAACAAAAGCAGAAAGTGACAAAGAGGGACCAAATTAAAGAATTATAAAATGCTAAAAAAATAGCAAGGGGACGCTTTTTTGCTTCCATTTCATTTACTTGGTATAAAAAAAGAAACCTGGATTTAATTAAATCATAGTTTTAAAGCCCAACCGGGAAGCAAAAAGAGCGTCCCCTTGTATCCCCTTAACTCTACTGATGGGTATTTACGTTATCTTTAGATGGGTGCCGGCGGGTACAGCAAAGAAACAAATAAAAGATGAATCAATAAGAATGGAACAAAGGAAAAAAACCTTCCTTGTTTTAACAGTATGGTCCGTTCTCATAGTTATACTTATAACGCAAAAGATGGCCGCTGACGCTTTTGCAGTGATTTTGGGAATCCTCGGAAGTCTCATTTTGATGACTCCATTGGGATACAAAGCAGCTAAGGTTCTTGACAGCATTCTGAATATTGCCGGGAAGGAGGTGTAGTCAATGCTAAAAAAAATGATAACGATAATGGTCCATGCATTAGCGTCAGTATTAGTCTTTGTTGCTTATACCGGTGTAAGCCCGTGTTGCTGGTTTATCACTTATGAACCAGACATTCCGGATAGTTTAAAACATTAGGGGACAGATGTAAATGGTAAATATTTTGCTTCTAGAAGATGAACTTTACACCAGGAGATTTCTCAAAAAGTTGGTATCTGAAAACCCTTCCGTTGACAAGGTAATTGATACTCCAAGCGGTAAAGAAGCAATCAATTTTGCCAGGGAATATAAACTGGACATAGCGCTATTGGATATAGAACTGGCTCCAGAAGAAGGGTTGAACGGAATATTAGTCGCTAAAAAAATACATGATTTCAATCCTGATATATTTTCATTGGTGTTCGGTTAAGCCCCCAATATTTCAATATTAACCAAAAGCGTCATTTTATCCCTGGAAAATAGGTGACGAATATTGTTGACATCGTTCTATTAAAAGAAGGAATGTACCCTTTCCCTTGTAGAATTCTCCTCCAAATAATACTCACGAGGAGGTTCCACATTGGCTCCAGTTCCCGGAAAAATTAATCCTTATGAGATCGAAAACGTTCTAAACAAAATGTTCTCCCCGGAGTGGCTGAGGGACACAGCGGCCAAAGTCGGGTATGTACAGCGTAACAGAAAGATCGACCCGGTCACCTTTTTCTGGGTCGTGGTGCTTGGTTTTGGAGTTGGAGTACAGCGTACCCTCGCCTCATTAAGAAGGGCCTACGAGACAGCATCGGCTGAAACACTCGTTCCATCCTCTTTTTATGACCGCTTCAATAAGGGGCTCATTGCCTTTCTTAAAGAGTGCTTGGCGCACGGCATAGTGGATCTAGCAAACCACGCCAGCCTCACGCTTTCAGATAAACTAAAGGGGTTCAAGGACCTGGTGGTGGCAGACGGCACGATCATCAGGCTGCACGATAAACTGGCTGAACAGTTTCCTGGGGCGAGGGGTAAAGCTGAGCTCAAGATACATACGGCCATCGGGATCACAGGCAACACAAAGAGCATCGCCATCTATTCCGGTAAGACCGCCGATATCAAGACCATGCGCATCGGATCCTGGGTGAAGGACAACATCCTCCTGTTCGATCTTGGCTATTTTAAGTACGAGTTGTTCAGCAGGATCAGAGGCAATGGCGGCTACTTCGTAAGCAGGCTGAAGCAATCAGCCAACCCTACCATAGTCTCGGTGTTGCGTGTCCACCAGGGTAATACGATCGACCTTGCCGGCAAAAAGCTTAAGGATATGCTCCCCCGGCTGAAGCGGGAAGTGATCGACATCGAGGTGGAGGTTTCCTTCAAAGGCAGAGCCTCTAAGGCCAAGAAAACAGAGAAAGACGGGACGTTCGAGGTCTATCATCCCAAGGGCGACACACCTAAGGTTAAAGAAACCTTCCGGTTGGTAGGGGTACGCGACAAGGAAAGCAAGACGTATCATCTCTACCTTACCAACATCACACCGGAACAGCTCCCGGCAGAAGACGTGGCGCTTCTTTACAGGGCGCGCTGGAGCATAGAACTGGTTTTCAAGGAACTGAAGCGCCTCTATCAACTGGATGTGATTTCCAGTGGGGCGCCTACCGTGATAGAATCTCTGGTGCTAGTGGCCATGCTGACCCTGGTTGTAAGCCACCGACTGCTTAACCAAATGCGACTTTGGGCTCCGGAGAAAAGCACCCGCTTTACACCTCTGCGTTGGGCCGAGTCGTTTTATGCTATTGCGCCAGTTATGATGGGCCGCGTACTCAAGACTGCTGGTATTGACGAGGATCCTCTCTTGCTCATTGTTTACTTCATGGGTGAGGGCGTCGATCCCAACGTTAACAGAGAACGACTGTTGTCGCCTTGGGTAAAAGCGGCCAATTCCCAGGGATTTGATACTATTGATTAAAATTTCTGGTAAACCGATCACGCATGGATATATTTTTTGTTTTTATAACAGGGTACTCTCAATATGCAATTGACTCATTCGCTGTCCACCCATATGACTACATTCTAAAGCCAGTGAAAAAAGCAAAAATTAATGAAATTATAAGCAATCTTACGAAAGAAATAAAAAAAAGAAACGATATTGGGAGCAGTCCCCCAAAAATTAGGATCAAAGCCAAGAATGAAATATTTATGATAGCGCCTGACGACATCCTGTTTATTGAGAAACAGGAAAAAATTAATCTGATTCATACAGAAAACAACGTTTATAAGATACATCAAACCCTAAGTAAGTTAGCAGAAAAATTAGGAGGTAATTTCCTTAGGGTTCATAGGTCATTTATAGCGAACATGGACAAAATCAGTAGAATCAGAGAGGTAGGTAACAGGTCTTATGAGATCGAATTTGACGGATATGACAAAGTTGCTTTAATGAGCCGGTATAAATTCGAAGAACATAAACACAGATTCGCCCCTTTGTAGAAGGGGTTATTTTTTGGTTATTCACGATTTTTATCTGGCCATATACACCTATAAATTGGTTATTTAGGAATAACTAGCAGAAATATGTAATTATTTGATTATAATTGTGATTAAGTTAATTTGCGAGATTGCGTATAGTCTCCATTTGTGGCAGATAATTTTGGACAAGTATTCTTGTCGAAAGGCAAGGATAGATATAGGGCGGGGCCAATAAAAAGCTATAACAGCTATCTGCTATGATACAATAGAGAGCTTTATTAGTCCTTGCCACTACTTTGAAGGGGGGTGAGTCTAATGGACAATTAAAAAGTGGTTCGTGAGGCAAATCAGGGAAGTCCGCAAAAACTATCACCCAAAGTTAGCCTGCACAAACCACATTTTTTAATTATGATAACATTTTATGGGCTAATCATCAAGGTAAAACAAGCATTGCTTTCTAAAGGTACAAGTTATCTTTCCATACCGGCAGGCCCCTGTACAGACGGAAGTCACATCTCTGGCAATACGGAGGTGTTTGATATCCACCCAAAGGCGTAATTGGCAGAAGGCAATACAAAACATTCTTTAAAATTTGTTACAAGAGGTCATGGAGACGAGTTTTAAATGCCAGTGAGCGTGAAAAAAGAGATTCATCATACGTTTCACAATACCCGGTTTCTGAATCGGCAACTTCCCCCTTTTTTCTTGCCTCTCTTATTTATGTTTCGGTTGCATAATTTTTTAGAGAAATGGGGAGAATCTGCCAGCCATAGGTGTTTTATAAAATCGTAAAAGGTTTTTTCAACCCCCGGGACATTATCAGAAGAAAAACCACTAAGAATTGCCTAGCGGGTAAAAGCCTTTAGCTCCTTGATCCAATCGTCTAAAGAATTACAATGAGTCATTCCATTAGTAACAGAGAGCGAAATATATTAACTGGATCACGGGCGGAAACACTGCGTCGATTAGAGTAACGAAACCGGACAATGTTTGATATTTCGGTTACTATCAGTAAACCAAACCCTTGTTAAATCTTAATACAAAGTAAAATACCGTACTAACATAGACCTTTTCTAGATAATGAAACTTGATTTGTTCGGTTAGGAACTCTTGAAATTCCTGATATGAACGCGAGGATTTTAACAATAAAACCACCACCAGAATCGTTAGTAGGCAAAAAATGCCTCCATCGTATATCTTTTTTTTTCTCCTTTAATAATGCTGCTGTTGACAGTCCATTAATTTCAGGCATTTCTATATCAAGAAAAACTGCCGTCGGGTCTACTTGATTTATAACATCAATCAATTCTTTCCCGCTCTTAACAGAAGCCACCACTTCAACCTGTGAAAAAGAGTCAAGGTAGGATTGCATTAGTTGCCGGGTGTAAGCTTCATCTTCAGCAATGGCTACTTTAATTTTATCTTTGCCAGTATTCATCTTAGTCTTTTTCCTCAAAATTGATAAGGGATGGTAATAAATATTTACAGTTATTCTACAAATAATGTCATAATCCTCCACATCACATATATTGAAGGCCTTATTTTAATACCTTAGTATAAGGATTGTTAAGAGAACGTGACAAAAATAGAACCTATTGTATGAAGCAATTGACCCTTTCCTGGTATAGAATTTTAGGGCTTGCAACCGTGAATATAAGCGCAGAGATCGTGATTTCATACAGGCTTTATTCAACAGCAGAATTGGTTAATATATATTTATTGTGATGCTCTGTTCTTGAGAAAGCTTTGCTTTCATAAAAAGTAATAGTTAAAAGACTCAATCTTAACCTAGCTGAAACCGTTGATCATGGGGCAGGTAAACGGAAGGAGGTATAAGTCATGTTGTAAAGAAAGGGAGTTAAAGTTTTATTTAATAGTTTAAAAGATAAGGAGGAAAAGAAATTTGAAGAGAAAAGCATTCTTCGTTTTTTTATTGTTGGCAATGTTCATATTAATCAGTTCAGCTTCGGCACAGGCTGAGACACAGTTAAATATGACCGGCGTATGGAAATTTAAATTTACTAGCGATAGTCCTGCACTTAGAGTTGTTCTGGAGCAAAATGGCAACGAAATTACTGGCAAAATGTACAAAGACAACGGCACCACCGCCACAATAAAAGGTAATATTAATGAATTCGAAATTACTCTAAAAGCTTATGAAGACGATGTTGCAGCATACTTAGAGAGTAGAGGTTGGGCAGTCCCTCTTCAAAACCTGCCAAAAGAAGGCATTTACCATTTGCTTAAATTTCCTATAAGTGCAAATCCTAATAAGTTTTCTGGAGAAGGCTGGTATCCTATTGATTCTTTAGATCATACAAAAGTCTACAATGAAAAAATTCATCTTGGTTACGCAGTATTAGAAAGAGTAAGTTCTTCACAACCAACAACACCTGCACCAACACCGGCAGTTCCAACGATACCTGCTATTCCTTCAACTCCAGTGGTTCCGGTTACGCCAACAATACCAACACCTGCACTACCAACAGTACCAACTGTTACCTCAGCAAACCCGGCGCCTATTTATAATGTTTATAACGATTACAACACAAATACGACAAACAATACCAATGTCAACAGTGGCAATACCACAACAACCAACAACACAAATACCTATAATATAAATAACAACAGCAATAATACCACGACTACCAACACAAACAGCGGCAACATAACAGGGAGCAACGTAAACAGCGGCAATTCAACCGGCAATACCACCAATACAACCATGAACAACAGCGGCAACACCACCACAACGAACACGTCAAACATGAACAGCAACAATACAACCACTACTACCACCAATAATGTAAGCGTACTGGTAAACGGAAGGCCCTTGCAAATGGATGTTAAACCCTTTGTAAACGAAGACGGACGGACTATGGTGCCGTTGAGGGCTATCGGAGAAGCCTTAGGGGCAACGGTGAACTGGGACGATGCCACCAGTACTGTAACATTTGTTAAAGAGGGTAGAAGTGTAAGCCTGACCATTGGAAGTAACACCGCCTCAATAGACGGGAAGACGGTTGAGCTGGATACCAGGCCGGTGATTAAAGACAACCGGACTATGGTTCCCGCCCGTTTTATAAGCGAGTCCCTAGGTGCCAAGGTGGGTTGGGACGATAAAACCCAGACTGTAAATATTGATCAGTAATAAGTGGTTAATCAATTAGAGAAGATAAATAAGCCTTCGGCCAGAACCTGGAAGAAAGGTTGCGCCAACTTCATCACGAACTGAAAACCGGCACATACGAGCCACAGCCGGTCTTAAGAGTGGAGATTCCCAAAGTGGACGGCAGCAAACGCCCGCTGGGAATACCCACCGTAAAAGACCGGGTAGTCCAACAGGCACTCCTGAACATTTTGCAACCCATCTTTGAACCCGACTTTCACCCTTCAAGCTATGGCTACCGACCGGGACGCTCCTGCCACCAAGCAGTGGCCAAGGCAGAGAGATTTATGAATAAGTACGGATTAGAATACGTAGTGGACATGGATCTTTCCAAATGCTTTGACCGGTTAGACCATGAATTGATCTTGGAAGGAGTAAACCGGAAAGTCAGCGACGGCAGTGTGCTGAGGCTCATTAAGAGGTTTCTGACCGCTGGGGTTATGAAAGACGGAGCCTGGGAAGAAACAGATATTGGAAGTCCGCAAGGTGGGGTCATCTCTCCATTGCTCACGAACATATATTTGGATCGATTCGACCAGGAAATGAAAAGAATGGGCATTCGCATCGTCCGCTACGCGGACGATATTCTGATATTCGCCCGGACTCACAGAGAGGCCCGGAAATATCAGAAACTTGCTACCGAAATCCTTGAAAGTGAACTGAAGCTGGTGGTCAATAAGGAAAAGACGCACCTCACGAGCGTGAATGAGGG
>NZ_JAKOAV010000050.1 GCF_029478095.1 Pelotomaculum isophthalicicum JI
GATTTTGCCTTGTTATTATGAATGATAACGACCGAGGTTTGTCAGGAGCCGTATACGAGGCCCGTACGTACGGTTCTGTGAGAGCCAAAAAGTCGGGATTAATTTTCCCGACTTTTAGCTACTCGATCATGAAACCAAATTCAGATTTACGGGGGTATGTATTTATGTTGAAAACAGTAAAAAACAAAGTGCTGGCAGTCGCTGTTAAAGCTAAAAATGTACTGGCTAATCCGTCCGGCGACCAAATGACCGGCTGGCTCATCGTCGTGCTTATCGTCGTGGTGGTGGGTGCGGTCTTTATGACCCTATATCAGGGCTCCATTACGCAGATTTGGAACAGCATCGTCAGCAAAATTACCGGTCTATTAAGCTGATATGTGACCAAAAGGCATATCCGCAAACGCGGGAGGTGCAAAACCCATGGACAGCAGTCACCGGGGCATACGGGGGAGATTTTCTCCCCCTTTGCTTTTTCTAAAGCTGCTTTTGAGTAAAAAGGGCAGCAGCTATTTTGACCTGATGATAAAAACGCTGGTGGTCATTACGCTGATGGCAACCGTGATGTCCTTTTTAAGCGTCTTTACCACCTATCTTAATCTGAACCACGTCTGCCGCCGCGTTGTAAGGGTGGTGGAACTGGAAGGGCAGGTATCCGACCGGGCCTATGATGTTTTCTACAGGCTCAAGCAGCAGACCGGCATTTCGCCGGAGATGGCCGTTGAGGATGTGGAGTATTGCGAGGACCAGAAAATCCAGTTGCGGGATAACTTCACCATTACCATGCGCTACAGCTATCCCTTTACGGTCTTGACTCCATCCTTTGCGCCTCCGGTGGAAATTCAAATTCCGATGAAAGTCAGCATTACCGGCATGTCCGAAAAATATTGGAAGCTCCCGGAATGAGAGCGCCGGAAAGGAGGCGAAGGCTGTGGCCCTAATCAAACGGATACTGCGAAACCGCAAAGGCGATACCTTTGTGTTTATCATCATTCTCGTCTTTTTCATCCTGACCCTGTCCGCCATCCTGATCGAGTATTTCCGCATGGAAAGCCTGTATCAGCAGGTGGAATATGTACTCCAACGGGGCGTGAACAGCGCCGTGGAGTATGCCATGCGCGACGAGTACCGCAGGGACGGCTACGCCTTGCTGGATACGGCGGTTGCGGAAGAAAGGCTGTACGAATACCTGCACGAAAGCATGGCGCTGGATTCGGGGCTGAACAAATATGCCGGTGACGAGTGGGTATATGAACTGGAAATCGAAAGTATCTATGCGACCGAAACTCCGCCCCGGCTGACGGTGGACGGGGCGCTTAGAACCCGCAGCATTTTCAGCTTTCTGACCGGGGAGGTGCGGCTTCCCTTCAGCATATCCAGCGTCAACACACAAACCAAGGAAGGAGGTTCCGAATGAAACGAAAATTTTTCCTTGCCATGCCCCTTTTGGTCCTGTGCCTCCTGCTTTTTTCCGTCAGGACATTCGCTGCGACAGCCAGCGATATTGAAATCCTTGTAGCTTCCCCCATAGACAGCCTGACAAATGAAAGCGGCGTGGTGGCCGTGGAGCAATTTCCGGCTGAAATTCCCATAAGCGTCACGGCGTCAACCGGAACACTGACAGATATAGAGCTGGGATACGGCGGCGAAAGCCGGATGATACCGCCGAACTATACTTTGGCCATAGAAAGCAAAGAATTTTGCGGCCCCTATACCGTCACGGCCAAGACGGACGAGGGCGCTGTTCTCACCGTCACGGCCAATGTGGTGTTTCAAGTACGCGCCACCTATGACACCCGATACCGTACCGTCGGTATGCTGATTACAGATATTCATGAGGGCGATATGCTGGTGAAGTCCTTCCCGGAACCGCAGCGCATTGACCTTGTAAATGCCAACACCGTGGCAGACCATGAAAACGAACGCATCGCCGGATGGATCGGACGCCTTGACGGAGGAACCTATACCCTAAAGGGCAGCCTTGTGGTGGAAATCCATAATATCTCAACGGACGAAGTTTACGGCAGCTATGACACAAACACGGATTTTGACTCTCTGACCGGAGGCTTCGGCTGGACGCCAAAAACCTTGATTGCCTTTGAGACCATGCGAAATACCGCCATTTCCTATCAGGCTCCGGTTAAGATTAACGTGGAAGCGACCTGGTGCAACGACGATAAGCAGGAGGTTTACGGGAAGCTCACGGCACAGGACAAGGGCGTGCCGGTACTGATCTACCCTTATCAGACCACCTCCGTCACCTTCCATAAAGATGACATCAAACTATCCCGCAACTTTCAATACATGGGGCTGGAATGGGATTACACCCCGGAAACGAAAGAGTTTACCGACGGTGAAAGCAAAACACAGGTGGAGATCACGCAGAAAATCCACTATCAAATCCCTGCCGCCGATTTCTTTTTCAAATTTAAAGCTCAGGAGGGGAACGACCTGTCGGTTGCCATCCGCGCCCCTGCCACAGTAAACCGTGGGGCGGATTACTCTTTCACCGTTCTGTATATGAACAGTGGAAGCAGTTCGGCCTATGACGTGCCATTGGAAGGTATGGTGGATGAAGCTGCCATCGAGGAAATACCGGTCACGCAGGACTTTCCTCCGAATACAGGTAAAGCCTATGAAGTGAAGCGCAGTGCGGACACCGCCGCTGGTGAAATCCACCTTTGGGCGCATATCGGCGTGCCGGAGGGCTTTATCGACGGGAACCTTGCCAACAACACGGCCACGGCTGTCATCAAGGTGGTTGACCCAGCGCCGGAGCCAACGCCCGGCAACAATGACACACCCGACAAGCCGGATACGCCGGATACGCCGGATACACCCGACGAGCCCGGAAATCCCCCGGAGCAGCCGCCTGATAAAAAAGAACCTTGCGACCTGTCGGCCAATATTATGGCCCCACCCACCGTCTATGAACACGAGGCTTACAGCTTTACCGTAAGTTTTACCAATCATTCCTCTGTGGTGCTCCAAGATGTGCCCTTGCAGGGCAAGAACAACGAAAACATACTTCCGCAGATTCCGGAAACAACGAGCTTCGCGCCGCAGGAAACCAAAACCTACACTATCACCGGCACAGCCGGCAGCGCAGGCGAGATTTACCGACTGTGGTCCAATGTGGAAGCTCCGGAAGGCTTCATTGATGAAAACCCCGTCAACAACACCGCCGTTTCCAGTATTACCGTAGTTAAAAAGCCGGATGCACCCGCTAGTCCCGACAACCCTGACATTCCCGACAATCCTAATACGCCCGATAACCCCGACAATCCTGACGAACCTGACAATCCCGATAATCCCGATAATCCCGATAATCCCGATGAACCGGACACACCCATTTACAGGCTTTGCGATGTATGGGTAAACTTATCCTCCCCGCCGACTGTGTACGAACTGGAAAGCTATAGCTTTACGGTGTACTTTGCCAACTCCACCGACATAGCATTGTTCGACGTGCGCCTGAATGTGACCATCAACGGCAAGACGGTTCCCGCCGTACCTGCGACAACCAATTTCAAACCGTATGAAAAGAAAGCCTGCCTTGTGACCAGCACCGCAGGGCCAAAGGGCGTTCCTATTCAAATAACGGCGCAGGTATTGCCCCCCAACGGCTATATGGATACCAATTTGAGCAACAATCAGGTTTCTGCTGAAATCATGGTGCTGGAACGTCCCTATGACCTGCATGTGCAGCGGATAACGCCGGACAGATATAAAGAGAATCAGGCGGTTGTTACCACCGTCAAGGTTGGCAACCGTGGCAGCCTCGATTTTACACCGGGGGAAAATGTCACCGTGCTGTTCCAGATTCCCGAACTGTCCGTTTCAAAACGCATAGACGCTATCGTGATGGAAAAAGACACCTGGAATGTAGTATCCCTGCGTTGGGATACGCCCAATGTGCAGGCTGACAAGGACATTACCCTGATCGCCATCATCAATCCCGACCAAACCCTGGACAATGAAAGCAGCGCGGACAACAACATCTATACCCAAAAGGCGGTCATCCAGAACGTGACTTACGGAGAGCCGCAGGAAAGCCGCACACTGCCCGATCCACCGAAAAGGAATGAGCAGCCCAGGGTGACGTGGTGGGAACAGCGGTATGAAAACGGCCGGTTTGTATGGCGTGAATTCTACGCCGAGCTGAAGGCAACCGCCACATTGGATTATGACACCAAAGGCAAGGGCTATCTGAAATCCGGCTACGGCTATTCCATCAAGGTTACCACATCTGTCGGCACCAATTACGACAAACAGGAACTAATTACAGAGCCGCAGACGGCAGAAGTTTATCTTCCTGAATACCGCTATGAAACCGCCATTCCTCTTATCAGAGAAGGCGGTCAATTTATTTTCCGGGAGAACCCCGCATCTCCCTTCAAATACCGGAAGCAGTACATTCCGGTCTGGTTCCCCGACGATAAGGATTACATCGTGCAGCTTTGTGTCACCGACGTGCATACGCCGGGTGGAACCTTATCCCGATGGATTACGGGAGGGAACCTTAAAATCCATGTGGTGGACAGCATGTATTCCGATGATGTGACCACGGGTGACTGGTAGTGGTGCTGCCGCTTTGTGCCATCCCCCTCTTATGGGCGGCCGTTGTGGATTACAGAAAGCGGATTATTCCCGACTGGACATGGATTGCCATTTGGCTGATCGGGGTTGCATCCGCTTTTCTGCTGCCGTCCCCTGCCCTGTATGAACGAATCGCGGGATTGCTCCTGCCGGGGCTTTGCCTGCTGCTCCTTGCCATGAGATATGGCGGCGTGGGCGGGGGCGACATCAAGCTGACGGCGGCGGCGGGCTTTACCTTCGGGCTGAATACCCTTGCGGCCATCCTCTTTCTTGCCCTGTTTCCCGCTTGCATTTATGCGGCGGTGACGCGGCAGAGAAGCATACCGTTGGCTGTATTTTTATGCATCGGCTTTTTTATGTACGCCGGTGTTCTCTTTATATATGGACTGACCTGCTGACTGAATAATAAGGGGGGATTTTTTGTGGAATTGAAGACGATTCTAGCCGTCGTGCTTTGCCTGGTGATTATCGGCAGCGCGTTGTACCTGCGCCTCAAGCATAAAAAGAGGTAACTGACGTGCGGAAAAAGGGCGGATAACCGCTCCTTTTCCGCTGCCCGCAAAGGAGCGTGAGCATGAAGATGGATGAAGAAAAACGCATGGTGGATACCCACGAGGTAACACACGCCATCCTTGTTGGCGATAGAGAAATCCTTTTTGCGGTTGACGACGGGAAAACCGATTATCCGTACATGGTGTGCGACTGCACTTGGGATAACCCGTTGGGCATCGACCGCTATTATAACGTCGTGGGAAGCGCGGACTATCTGGAAATGATGGCCGAGTTTACCGATCGGGTGCAGGCGCAGCTTGAGGCGGTTAAGGCTGAACGGGATAAAATTACCGTTCCTTTATCGCTCTTTACCGCAGAGCAGTGTATCCCAAACGACTATGGAATGAGCATTGAAAACAAGGTAGTAGTCATCCGCGCGGAGCGCCTGCGTCCCGAATACCGCACCGCCGACAGGCAGCTTGTGCTGGCCGTGGGCGGCTTTGGCGCTCATGCCAACGCCAGGGGCCGGGCGGTCTACACCGTCAATCTCTATTCCGGCAAGGAATCCCGCTGGAATCGGGAGGATGTCCTTGGCGTTCTGAAACCCGAATATATGCCCGATTGGGCGAAGGAACAGCTAAAACAGATATTGGCCAGGCAACAGGCCAAGCACAAAAAACAAGTACAGGAGCGTTAGGAGGCTTTCGGGATATGGAAAAAGAGATCAACGCCGGGTATGTCATTACCGACCGGCTGGCCGTGGGCAACGCGGAATTCGTCATCGGGCACAGTGAGAAAGCGCCCGCGCAGTTTGTCACCTGGAAATGCAGAAAGGGCGAAAAGGAATACTTTTGGGGGCATTACCTGGGGGACCGGCTGGCCGCCGTGGAGGATTTATGCAAGCGTACCCTTGAGGAAATCGAGTATTTACGCTCCTTCCAGCCCAAAAGGGACACCGGGGAAAAACCGGAGCAGCAGACAAAAAGACGGCGCGAGCCGGAACGATAAACAGAGATAAACTTATTGTAAAGCGAAAGGCAGGGAGATTCCGTAAGTTCCCCCTGCCTTTGCTATCCTGTGCAATTACTTTTTGATGGGAAAATAAATTTCGGTTACATATTCACTGGGCGGAACATTGTCGGCACAGCCTTTGACATACAACTCGAAGGGCGGCCCGGAAACGGTATACCCCTCTCTTTCAATCCATTCCATCAGCGCCGTATAGCACGGAGTGAAATCGTCATAGGGGCCGATATGGGTGGCAAAGCAGCAAAGGCCCGGGGCAAGCGCCCGCACCTGCTCACCGCTGCCGCCCGCTACCTCCACCCCGACTTCAATATCCGTACATTCATGATTGAATTCCACATCATGGTAGACGGACAGGAACGGCCCGGCAGGTTTCAGCCGGCTTTTTTCCAAACCGGCGCATAATACGCCGAAGGCTTCTTCAAAATCTCGAACACTCATTTTCCGTCTCAGGGAATAGATGGTTTTGGGCTGCGTTTCCACGGTTTTAACCAAATAATTCGCTTGCATTATATTCTCACACCTTTCTATTTTCTCAATGTCCTGCTCCATCTGCAGCAGGATGTGCCGCTGGTCGTTGATTTGCCGCAGGAACTCCTCTTTTTTGGCTTGCAGGAGTTCGGCTAGACGTACGTTGTCCCTTGCGGCCAGAACGGCGGAAATCTCAGGCAAAGAAAACCGATACCGCTTCAGCCTCGTAATCAGCAGCATATCCCGAAGCTGAGAAACCTCGTAATAGCGGTAGCCGGAGTCCTTGCTGACAAATCCGGGCTTGAGCAGCCCGATCTGGTCGTAATAGCGGAGCGTCTTGGTAGACACCCTGCTGATTCTGGAGAATTCTCCGATTGTGAGCATAGAATCACCACCCGATGGCATTTGAACATGTTCTGATTGGAGTATACGGCTTCCAGTTAGGGCAAAGTCAAGCGCTCTTTCATATTTTTATAAAATTATCTATCCATCATCGCTTGAGGCGGTTGGACATGATCGGCATTGCCTCCCGGTATTCCGAGGACGGCGGCAGGCTGTCCAACCAATATACATTGAAATAAGGAGGGATGCGCATTGGCAACGAAGCTGCAACTGATCACAGAGCTTTCCAAAAGGACCGCCCTCAGCGTCACCAGAAATCATGCCAACTGGACTTCCTTCCTGAAAACCGCGGCCTGGAGCTATAAATATCCGTTTCAGGATCAGCTTTTGATTTACGCGCAACGGCCCGACGCGACGGCCTGCGCTCCCATTGAAGTGTGGAACGGGAAACTGGGACGATGGGTGAAAAAAGGTGCGAAGGGCATCGCCCTCATTGACGACAGCGGCAACCGGTTAAGGCTCAGCCATGTGTTCGACGTGAGCGACACCAACAGCCGCTACAACCGTCCCGTCCCGCTGTGGGAAATACGGGACAGATATGCCGAGGCGGTAACGGAATCGCTGGAAAACACCTTTGGGGAATTAGCCGAAAAAAGCAGCCTGCCCCATGCCTTGCTCAGTGCCGCCGCAAACGCGGTGGACGACAATTTCACGGATTACTTGCCCGAGATGCTTTCTTTCCGGGAAGGCAGTTTCATAGAAGAGCTGGACGATCTGAACGTCGAGGTGTTTTTCAAGGACGCTTTAAAAAGCTCCGTGGCTTACATGCTCTTTGTCCGTTGCGGTTACAATGCCGACGAATACCTGACTTCTGAAGATTTTCAGAGCGTGCTTAACTTCAACACCCTCGACACCGTTTCCCGCCTGGGTGCGGCCACCAGCGATATAGCGGAAATGCTCCTGCGGGAAATCGAGGCCACGGTCAAGGATATGCAAAAAGCGGAGCGAAACCAAAGCCGCACATTTGCCAAAAGTCGAGACGCGGCACACAATAAAAGCGTAAAGCAAATTGATGAAAGGAGCGGTGAGCATGGAATTGACCTACACGCAGCAGGGCGATTATTTGATACCCAACCTGGCTTTGCCGGAGGAACAGACATCCATCGGCAAATATGGGATGTTGCGCAAGACATATTTGAAAAACCACCGGAAAGGAATGTACGCCAGCCTGACGCTGTCCGGGGGCCTGAACAGCCACCTGGCGGAGATCGACCGGACGGCGAGGGAGCGCGTCGAGCGGATCACGGCGCAGTTCCTGGAAACGAGCCCCGCGCCGGACAAGGCGACCGACCCGCTGGGCTGGACAGGGCACATGAACAGCCTCAAGCACCAGGCCGAGGAAAGCGTACTGGCGGAACTTATTTACAGCTAACCCTGCTGCCAACCGAGGAACAGCAAATAGAGGCCATAGAACAGGCGGAGGACGAAAAATCCTCCGCTTTTTCTATGGCACAGGAAGCCATTGAGGCGGTTTGGCAGCAAGGCGGGGGCAAAAAATCCGATGTGGAATCTGACTCGGAGCTGCCGGACAGTCAAGCCGAAGAAACGGAAAAGCAACCAGCCGAAAAAGAAATATCCGTGGGCCTGGAATTTGCCATCGAGGACCGACGCTATACCATTGACGCAATTGACGAGGAAGCCGGCACGGTCAGCCTGCGGGACATCACCTTCCAAAATGGCGTGGGCTTCCCCATCTTCCGTAGGGAGAGCGTCGGCTTCGTGCGCCGCGTTTTGGAGCAGCAGACGGAACCCGTCCGGCAGAAGGTACAGGGCGGCGAAGCTGCCAAAGCCCGCATTAACCTTGTATCGGAAACAGCCAAGCAGCCCCGCGTCAATTTCCGGATCACCGACGACAACCTGGGCGTGGGCGGCCAAAAGACCAAGTACGCCTGGAACGTCGCGGCCATCCGTCTGCTCAACCAACTGGAGGAAGAAAACCGCCTGGCCACGCCGGAAGAACAGGAAATCCTGTCAAAATACGTCGGCTGGGGCGGCCTGCCGCAAGCCTTTGACGAGGCCAACCCCCAGTGGGCAAAGGAATACACGGAACTGAAGGAGCTGCTGGACGAGGATGAATACAACTCCGCGCGGGCATCCACCTTAAACGCCCACTACACGCCGCCCGCCGTGATCAAAGCTATCTACACCTGTTTGGAAAACATGGGCTTTCAGACCGGCAACATTCTGGAGCCCGCTTGCGGCAGCGGCAACTTTTTCGGCCTTGTGCCCGAGAGCATGAAAAACTCCAAGCTCTACGGCGTGGAGCTGGACGGCGTCACGGGCCGGATTGCCAAGCAACTTTACCAGCAGGCCAACATCGCGGTCCAGGGCTTTGAGCAAACCAACCTGCCCGACAGCTTTTTCGATTTGGCCGTCGGCAACGTGCCTTTCGGTTCTTACGGCGTAATAGACAAGAAATACGACAAATACAAGTTTTACATCCACGACTATTTTTTCGCCAAGACTTTAGACAAGGTGCGGCCCGGCGGCATCGTCGCCTTCATCACGTCCAAAGGAACGATGGACAAACAAAATCCCGAAGTGCGCAAATACATCGCGCAGCGGGCCGAGCTGTTGGGCGCTGTCCGGCTGCCCAACAACGCGTTCCTTGCCAATGCCGGAACCGAGGTTACGACCGACATCCTCTTTTTGCAGAAGCGCGACCGCGTCATCGACATTGAGCCGGACTGGGTGCATCTTTCCGCCACCGAGGACGGCGTACCCGTCAATCAATATTTTGCCGACAACCCGGATATGGTGCTGGGCACGATGGTCTTTGACAAAAGCATGTACGGCAACGAATCCGAGACCGCCTGCCTGCCCCACGAGGACGCCGACCTTGCCGAGCTTTTGCGGGAGGCGCTGGAAAACATCCACGCCGAGATTAGCGACTACGAGATGGACGACATAGGCGAGGACATGGATACCTCCTCCATCCCGGCGGACCCCAGCGTCCGCAATTTCAGCTATTGCCTGGTGGACGGTCAGATTTACTACCGGGAAAACAGCCGGATGAACCGGGTGGAAACCTCCGTCACGGCCCAGGGCCGCATCAAGGGTATGATCGCGCTGCGGGACTGCGTCCGTGAACTGATTGAATACCAGACCGAGGATTACAGCGACGAGGCCATTTTGCAGCAGCAGCGCAAGCTGAACCGCCTATACGACGCCTTTACCGCCAAATACGGCCTGATCAACAGCCGGGGTAACAGCATGGCCTTTGCCGACGACAGCGCCTACTGCCTGCTCTGCTCTTTGGAGGTGCTGGACGAAAACGGCGAGATGGAGCGCAAGGCGGACATGTTCAACAAGCGCACCATCCGGCAGCGTACCACCGTGACCCACGTGGACACCGCCGCCGAAGCCCTGGCCATCTCCATCGCGGAAAAAGCCTGCGTGGACTTAAATCTCATGCACGGCCTGACGGGGCTTTCCGAGGAACAGCTCGCCGATGACCTGCAGGGTGTGATCTTCCGCAACCTCGGAGAGCAAGACCCGGCTCAAGTGCCGAAAGCCTTTTTCGATATCACCCGCTGTCCCTTCGTTACCGCCGATGAATATCTTTCCGGCAATGTGCGGAATAAGCTCCGCCTTGCCAGAGGGCTTGCCGAAATGCGACCCGACCTTGCGGAGCAGATCGCCCCCAACATCAAGGCGCTGGAAGCGGTGCAGCCCAAAGACCTGTCCGCCTCCGAAATCGACGTGCGTCTGGGCGCGGCCTGGCTGCCCCCGGATGTGGTCAAGGACTTCATCTTTGAACTGCTGGAAACGCCGCACATGTACCGGCGCTATATCGACGTTTTCTATTCAAGCTATACCGCCAACTGGAACGTCAAGGGCAAAAACGACGACCGCAGCGACAACATCAAGGCCAACGTCACCTACGGCACCAAGCGCATCAATGCCTACAAGATTATTGAGGATACCCTCAACCTGCGTGACGTGCGCATTTTCGACACGGTCTACGAGGATAACGTCGAAAAAAGGGTTTTGAACAAAAAGCAAACCGCCATCGCCCAGCAGAAGCAGGAGGCCATCAAGGAAGCGTTCCGGGATTGGGTATGGAAAGACCCCCAGCGCCGGGAACGGCTGACGAGAATCTACAACGACCGCTTCAACGCCATCCGGCCCCGCGAATACGACGGCAGCCACATCAAATTCACCGGCATGAATCCGGAAATCACTCTGTGCCAGCATCAGGTGGACGCGGTGGCCCACATCCTCTACGGCGGCAACACCCTGCTGGCCCATTGCGTGGGGGCGGGCAAGACCTACGAGATGGCCGCCGCCGCGATGGAAGGCAAGCATTTGGGGCTATGCAGCAAGAGCATGTTTGTCGTGCCCAACCACCTTACGGAGCAATGGGCCGGGGAGTTTTTGCAGCTTTACCCCAGCGCCAACATCCTCGTGGCCATCAAAAAGGACTTTGAAACCAAGAACCGCAAGAAATTCTGCGCCCGCATCGCCACCGGCGACTACGACGCAGTGATCATCGGCCATAGCCAGTTTGAGAAAATCCCCATTTCCGCAGAGCGCCAAAAGCGCCAATTGCAGGAACAAATATGGGAGATTGCCGACGGCATCCGGGAACTCAAGGCGGAGCGCGGCGAACGCTACGCCATCAAGCAGCTTGAAAAAACCAAAAAGAACCTGGAATTGAAGCTGAAAAAGCTCAACGACGCCAGCCGCAAGGATGATGTGGTCACCTTTGAGGAACTCGGTGTTGACAGGTTGTTTGTGGACGAGGCGGACTTTTACAAAAACCTGTTCCTCTACACCAAGATGAGGAACGTGGCGGGCCTGGCCCAGACCGAGGCCCAGAAATCCAGCGACCTGTTTGCCAAATGCCGCTACCTGGACGAACTGACTGAGTGCCGCGGCGTCGTTTTTGCCACGGGCACGCCCATATCCAACTCCATGACCGAGATGTACACCATGCAGCGGTATCTGCAATACGAAGCCCTGCGCAAACAAGGGCTTCAGCATTTCGACTGCTGGGCCTCCACCTTCGGGGAAACCGTGACCGCCATCGAGCTTGCGCCGGAGGGCACGGGCTACCGGGCCAAGACACGCTTCGCCCGGTTCTACAACCTGCCTGAACTCATGAGCATGTTCAAGGAAATCGCGGACATCAAAACGGCGGATATGCTGGACCTCCCCGTGCCCAAGGCCAACTACCACAACGTGGCGGTCAAGCCCAGCGAGTTTCAAAAAGACATGGTGGTCGAGCTTGGCAAGCGCGCCGAAAAGGTGCGCAACCGGATGGTGGAGCCCTATGAGGACAACATGCTGAAAATCACCAACGACGGACGCAAGCTGGCCCTTGACCAGCGTCTGATGAGCCCCATGCTGCCCGACCACGAAGAAAGCAAGGTGAACGCCTGCGTGGACAGCATATTCGGCTTCTGGCAGGATCACCGCGACAAAAAGCTGACTCAGCTTGTATTCTGCGACCTGTCCACCCCGAAAAACGACGGGAATTTCAACGTTTACGACGACGTGCGCCAAAAGCTCATGGATCGCGGCATTCCCGCCGACGAGATTGCTTTCATCCACGACGCCAACACGGAAACCCGGAAAAAGGAGTTGTTTGCCAAGGTGCGCACGGGACAGGTACGCATCCTTGTTGGAAGCACCTTTAAAATGGGTGCGGGCACCAATGTCCAGGACCGCCTGATCGCGCTGCACGATCTGGACTGTCCCTGGCGGCCCCGCGACCTGGAGCAGCGCAGCGGCAGGATTGTCCGCCAGGGCAACAAAAACGACGAGGTGCATATCTTTCGGTATGTGACGGAAAATACCTTTGACGCTTATCTCTATCAAATATTGGAGAACAAGCAACGCTTTATCTCACAGATCATGACCTCAAAATCCCCGGTGCGTTCTGCCGGGGACATTGACGAAACGGCGCTTTCCTACGCGGAAGTCAAGGCGCTGGCGACCGGCAACCCGCTCATCAAGGAGAAGATGGATTTAGACATCCAGGTTTCCAAGTTGAGGTTATTGAAAGCGAACCATCTTAGCCAACGGTATGCACTGGAGGACAGGCTGCTCAAACACTTCCCCCGGAAGATCAAATCCACCGAGGAACGCATTGCGGGCTATGAGAAGGATATTGCCCGGTATGAAAGGCACAGCGCCTTACCACCCACCGGAGGGGATGCCGAGGAAAACAAATTCGCTGGCATGACGGTCAAAGACGTTGCCTACCCCGAAAAGGCCAAGGCGGGCGCGGCCATCCTGGAAGCCTGCAAGCTGATGACCTCGCCGGAGCCGCAGGAAATGGGCAGCTATCTGGGCTTTCCGATGCTGTTTTCCTTCGACGGCTTTAACAAGAAGTATCAAATCACTCTCCAGGGCGCTCTCAGCCATACGGTGGCGCTGGGCACGGACGTTCACGGCAACATCATAAGGCTCAACAATGCTTTTGCCGAAATGCCGAAGAAACTGGATCATTGCCGGGAACAGCTAAAAACCCTCCGCCAGCAGATGGTAACAGCGAAGAAAGAAATTGACATCCCCTTTGAAAAGGAGCAGGAACTGCAAAGCAAAGCCGCGCGGCTGCATGAACTGAACATCCTGCTGAATATGGACAAGGCGGAAAACGAGATGGTGGACGACGAACCGGACGAGGACATGAATGTTCCCGAAAAAAAGGCCGTGGGCTATGAAAGGTGAGATGATCGCTATGCCCTATGTGACCCCGGAACAGATTAAGAGCGCCAAACGGATGGATCTGCTGACCTATTTGCAGCATTACGAACCGCAGGAGTTGGTTCACTTTTCCGGCAATGTCTATACCACCCGCAGCCATGACAGCCTGAAAATATCCAACGGGAAGTGGTGTTGGTGGTCACGCGGCATCGGCGGGCGCTCCGCCCTGGATTATCTCATCAAAGTCCGGGGCATGACGCTCCCCGAGGCGGTCATGCAGATAGACGGGCAGGCTGTTGTTATGCCGCCTGTCCCGTCAAAAGCACTCGAACCCGCCGAGCCAAGAAGGTTGCTGTTGCCGGAGAAAAACAAAAGCAATGACCGCGTGATTGCCTATCTCACCGGGCGCGGCATACACAGCACCTTGATTGATTACTGCATTCAAACCGGACGGCTGTATGAAAGCCGCTACCGCCACAACGCGGTCTTTGTCGGCTTCGATCCGCAGGGCGTTCCCCGCTATGTTGCGCTCCGAGGCACATCCGGCAGCCGGTTTATGGGAGACGCAAGCGGCAGCGACAAGCACTTCTCCTTCTCCATTCCGGCAAGGGAAAAATCCACAAAGCTGCATTTGTTTGAAAGCGCCGTCGACCTTTTGTCTTACGGTACATTGGAACTGCTTTCCGGCAGGGACTGGCGAAAGGATTGTTGCCTGTCCCTGGCGGGTGTTTACAAGCCGAAAAAGAATATCGAGGAAAGCACCCCGCCCGCCGCTTTGACGCAGTACCTCAAGGATTACCCGCAAATAACCGCAATTGCATTGCATCTGGACAACGACGCAGCCGGGCGGCTGGCGGCAGAGACCATCAAGTTCCTCTTTCCCTCCACCTACACTATTACCAATGAGCCGCCCCAGCGCGGAAAGGATTACAATGACTATTTGAGAATAATGTTAAAGGGACGGCACGGGCAGGAGCGATAGCAATGATGACAAAAAACAGCAAGGAAGAGAATAAAATAAAGAACACACTTTCAAAGAATTGGGGCATAATATATAGTAAGCTTAAATGAATAAATGGTATAAAGGAAAATTACTCATGGATGTTCGCGTACTTTGATGTATAATCTCATCTTTGACAGTTACAAACTATAAAAAGGCTTGAAAACCCTGTATTTGCAAGGAGTTCAAGCCTTTTTTGTTATTCTTAAAAAGTGAGTAATGTTATTATTTTTTAACCCTGCTTAAA
>NZ_JAKOAV010000051.1 GCF_029478095.1 Pelotomaculum isophthalicicum JI
CAAACTCTGGCCAATTTATTTTAAGTATTTCTTTTATTTTCGACGAATATCTCATGTTTAAATGTTACCATATTATGGTCTCACCGGGTACCCTCAAAAATGTATACTTTCCTAAACAAGAACAAATTCGCTATTAGCGACCTTTGGGCATTCAACGCGGCTCATGTTCGGCTCCTAATTTCCTATAATAAAAAACGAGGAACGGTCTATCGTTGCCGCTCCTCGTTCATAACTTATTATTTTACCTGGGAACTAAACCTGTCAATCAAATGAAAACTTGCATTCTATTACCTTTCCTTCTTTTAATGAATTCATCACGTCAATCACCCGCTGGTTGCGAGAACCCCGGAATGGCAGTTCCAGATCCTTCTCTGCCATAATAAACGGGCCGTCCACAATATAATCCGACGCCAGCAGCAGTTCCTTCACAGACTGGTGCAAATCAGCAAGCGCCAAGAGCTTTTCCCAGGTATAACCTGTATAAGTGATTACATCAAGCCCCAACATTTTGACTTCACGACCTATCCAAGACAGAGGCAACGCTTGAAGAAAAGGTTCGCCCCCGGAAAAGGTAACCCCTTTAATCAGCTTTGTGGCTTTAATCTGTTCAAGTAAGTCCTCTGTCTTAACAAGAGTGCCGCCTGCCGGGTCCCACGTGTCAGGATTGTGGCAGCCCGGACAGCCTTGTTCACAACCCTGGACAAAAATAACAAACCGCAGCCCCGGCCCGTCAACCACACTCTCTCTAACAGTCCCGGAAATCCGCAATTCCATGCACATCACATCTTTCATTCTGACTCCTGACTACTGACTACTGATTACTTCTAAACTAGTTATACCGGTTTGCAAATCTGAGTTATCTGCAATTTTCCATTCCGTAGCATCTTACCCCTTGCCACCGATAAACCGTTTATTACAAGTTCAACATTACCGGTTTTAAACGGCATGTCTATTTCATTGCCGACATGTAACCTGGCCACATCACCCATCGTCCATTGAAGCTTACCTAAAGTAAACAAGACTTCTGAAGGAACGGCCAGAGCACCCGCCAAGTTCGGCATTTCCTGGAATAACACCTTTGAAGTCGCCTGTCCGGCCGGCGGCACAGCCGCGGCGTCACTGCCGGGTGAGTCAAACATCCCTGCTTTCATTAGAAGAAAGAACGCTTCCTCACGCGCTGTGTCAACATCGGTTATTTGCATAAAAGTAGTTTTAAAAAGATTTCCGATCTTAACATCAAAGCGGGCAACAACTACCGGCTTGTCGGTCGTAAGCGGGGAGTGGTTGGCGGTTAACAGGTCTGGCACCATGCTTGTCCGGGGTGGTTCAATATCGACTGTCACCCCAAAAATATTGGACATGGCTGTTGCCGCCGCGCCAATCATCTGATTCATGACTTCGGTGGCGGCGCTAATTTCAATCTCAGTTAAATTTATTGGATATTGTAATTCCCCTACACCGCCCATCATGATGTCGGCTATTAACGCTATATCCTCTTCGGTAATTACAAGCACATTAAACCCTTTCAAGCCTGCTTTGAAACGAACCTCAATAATCAAATAAGGTGTTGAAAAAGCCTTGAATACCTCTTCCTGGTAACAAACAATCGTCTTCGGATAACCGATGATTACTTCTTTGTTTAACAACTCGGACAAGGTGGTAGCCGACGTGCCCATGCAAATGTTACCGATTTCACCGATCGTATCCAACTCATGCATGGTTAATAATTCTAACGCTTCTTCCTGGATAGGTTTCTCGCTATATTTGTTAAACAACTCGTCGATTTCTTTCTGGGTTAACAACCTTTCACTCATGTGGCTCACCTATCCTTTATGCAACTATTCTAAATATTACCGCAAAGTTATAATAGCATTAGTTCTAACGCACGACAAGTATCTCATGTTCTTTTACCAGCGCTTCCTTAATTGACTACATATGGGTTAACCTGTTCCTTAATTCGGAAAGCTTACTGTCATTAAAGCGGTCGGTAGTGCTCAAATAGCCGGTAATCCGCCGCACCCGGCTGATGGCGGCCGAACCGCAGCGCGGGCAGGTATCCTCGTTAATTACGCTCAATAAACTGCAGTTGGTGCAAAAGTCTACCGGGAAATTTATACCGCCGTATCCCATATCGCATTCACGCATGTGCCTGATGATCGCCTCCACGGCCTCCGGGTTGTGCACCGGGGGTGAAGCCATTTCCACATAACTGATGTGACCGGCGTTGCAATACTTGTGATATGGCCCCTCGAGCTTAATTTTGTCATAAGCGCTGATTGGCTGGTCAACGGGAATATGAAATGAATTTGTATAGTATTCTTTTGTAGTTACCCCGGGAATAAGCCCGAACTCCTTACAATCCAACCCCACAAAACGCCCGGAAAGTCCCTCGGCCGGTGTAGCCAGCAAAGTGTAGTTCAAGTTATACTTCTCGCAAGCCTCGTCAATGATGGAACGCATAAAGGCAACGATCTCTTGGCCAAGAGCCTGCGCCTCCTCGTCCTCGCCATGATTACGGCCCGTCAGCGCTGTCAGCGCTTCGGCCAGGCCAATAAATCCCACGGAAAGAGTACCGTGTTTGATAGCCTCTTCGATCAGATCGTCCGGCTTTAATCCTTCTGAATCAAGGTAGAGCTTCTGTCCCATGATGAACGGCATATCTTTAACTCTCAATTTTGCCTGCACCGTATAGCGGTGGTATAGCTGCCGGATAGCCAAATCCATCACACCGGACAGTCCGCGGTAGAAATCGTCCAGGTTCCGCTCCGCTTTGATCGCCACCCGGGGCAAATTTATGGTGGTAAAAGACAAATTACCCCTGCAGTCGGTAACCTCCGGGCCGCGCCTGTTGGCCATGACTCTGGTGCGGCAGCCCATGTAGCTAACCTGGGAACCATACTGGCTGTTAAAAGAAGAATCCATGAAACTGAAAGTGGGGTTCAGCCGTTTGCTGGCAACCCTGATCGCTAACTGGAACAGGTCGTAGTTAGGATCGCCCGGGTCCAGATTAATTCCTTCTTTGACTCTGAAAATGATATTTGGGAAAATCGGGTTTTCTCCTTTGCCCAGGCCGGCCTCATAGGCCAGAAGAAGGTTTTTCACCACACGCCGGGCAGGCTCAGACGTCTCCGTCCCAATGTTCAGGCTGGAAAAAGGCACTTGCGCTCCCGCCCTGCTATGCATGCTATTTAGGTTGTATATCAAGGCTTCCATAGCCTGGTAAGTTTCAAAATCGGATGCGTCCGCCACATATGGTGCGATATCCCGGTCAAAGAAGGCGAACGACTGGCCGCCGTGCATGTCGTTCTGGGAACTCTGCAGGATTATCGTAGCTAGGGCCGTTGCCGTCCCGAGCCGTTTAGGAGGCCGGATATAACCGTGCCCGGTGTTGAATCCTTCCGTCAATAATTTATTCAATGGTATTTGCAGGCAAGTTAGTGTCTTCCCGTAAAAATCAAGATCATGTATATGAATATCCCCTCGCGAGTGGGCTTGTGACATTTCCTCGGGGAGCAGCCTGGTTAAATAATACTTTCTGCTGGCCGCGCTGGCAATTTGGAGCATTTTAGCTGAAGGAGAGTTGCTGATGTTGGCGTTTTCCCGGTTGGTTTCCTCCAGAATTTCCTCCACAGCGTCCATCAAATCGCCCTTGGCCTCCCGGATGCGCGTGCGCCTGGCCCGGTATAGTATGTAGGCTTTCGCGGTACGCGCGTGGCCTGCTTCAATTAATACTTTCTCCACAATATCCTGTACATCTTCCACTCCGAAAGTTTTGCCGTTATATTGCTTCTTTAGCAGTTTTAATACTTCAATGGTCAGTTCCATAGCGGTCTGACGGTCTTCACCGCCAACTGCCCGCGCGGCTTTGAAGATGGCGTCCGTAATCTTTGTTTCGTCAAACGGAACCTCCCGGCCGTCACGCTTCTGGACAGTTTTAAACATAGTTTGCTGGTCCTCCTTTTAGCTGTTACCTTTTTTATTAAGAAGATTCTTCAACTCTTCCATAAAACTTTCTGCATCCCTGAACTCACGGTAGACTGAGGCAAAGCGGACATACGCCACCTCATCAAGGCCGCGCAAGCTGTCCATCACCAATTCACCTATATATGTGCTTTTTGCTTCCGTCTCCATAGTGTTGCGCAGTTCCCTTTCAATACCTTCGACGATAGTTTCAAGCTTTTCAGTGGAAACCGGCCTCTTCTGGCAGGCTTTTAGCAAGCCCTGCAGCAGCTTCTGCCGGTTAAAAGCCTCCCGTCGTCCATCCTTTTTCACCACCTGCAGCGGAAGCTCGTCTACTCTTTCATAAGTTGTAAATCGCTTCCCACAGCTGCCGCATTCCCTGCGCCGGCGGATTGAATGCCCCTCCACGGTAGGCCGGGAATCAAGCACCCTGCTGTCACCGAACCCACAATACGGACACCTCATATTTTTTCACCTGACCATTACCGCCTGCGGACGATTTTACCCGTTTAATCAAGGTTCACCCTACTTATCCACAGGATATTGTATATTCAATGCTAACATTGTACAATATCTTGATTAAGAACACAAAAAGACTGTATCCGGTAAAAAACAAAGAAAGAGACATTTAAGTCTCTCTATCGCTTTAAAGGTAAAATTTTCACATAAAATGGTATGGATTATAATAATTAAAATAATATCCGCTAGGTGTCCGGTTTGTCAAAATTATAGTTTGGAGCTGTTCATGTTATACCTCTAAAAGTATTAACTTCCACCAGTATAACATCCATTCCAATTTTTTTTATCTTATCCCATGGAACGATAATTTCCTCTTCTTTACCGAGGAAACCCAAGAATCTCCCCCCATTTAACCCGGGCAGGATAATCGCATCGATCCTGCCTTCCTCCAAATCAATATCAATATCTTTGATCACGCCAAGCCGCCGCCCGTCCACTATATTAATAACCTCACGCATCCGTAATTCAGAAATTTTAACCATACCGGCACCTCCCTCTATATTTATATGTGCAAGTGCCGCAGCGCTGACCAAAAAATTTAGGCAGCTTTAATAAAGCCGCCTAAAAAATTCTTTTTAAATAATAACCGGGAACTAATCACATGAATTTACGCATATGGTTTAATGCCGCCTTTTCAAGCCGTGACACCTGCGCCTGTGATATACCGATTTCCTCGGCCACCTCCATTTGAGTCTTCCCTTCATAAAACCTTAAGGTGAGAATTAATTTTTCGCGGTTGCTTAATTTCCTAAGAGCATCCTTAATGGTTATGTCCTCAAGCCAGCTCTGATCCATATTTTTCTCATCGTGAATCTGATCCATCACAAAAATAGTGTCGCCACCGTCGTGATAAACCGGTTCGAAAAGGGATACCGGCTCCTGAATAGCATCAAGCGCAAAAACAATCTCCTCACGGGGCATCTTTAACTCACCGGCAATTTCGTTGATAGAAGGTTCCCTGGAGTACTTGTTTACCAGCGCGTCGCGCACCTGAAGCGCCTTGTAGGCCACATCACGCAATGATCGACTAACCCGGATTGGGTTGTTGTCGCGCAGGTAGCGGCGTATTTCCCCAATAATCATAGGCACAGCATAGGTAGAAAATTTCACATTCTGAGACAGGTCAAAATTGTCAATGGCTTTCATCAAACCGATGCAACCTACTTGAAATAAATCATCAACGTATTCTCCCCTGTTATTGAAGCGCTGGATCACACTAAGCACAAGCCGTAGGTTCCCATTGATCAACTGAGTACGCGCGGAAATCTCACCTTTATGCATAGACTCAAACAATTTCCTCATTTGACTTCCTGTTAGCACCGGGAGCTTCGATGTATTGACCCCGCAGATCTCTACCTTGTTGACCAGCATGGACATCCTCCCATTCCAGGTATTGTCGGGAACGAAGCAACAAAGTCCTGTCCTCGTACATTATTACCACGGAATTACCGGAATATACATTGACGTCCTGTTGGTTTATAATCTAAGGATTCTTACTCCATACGGTGAATCTCCTTCTTTAACCTTTTAATAATTCTTTTTTCCAGCCTGGAAATATAAGATTGAGATATACCTAACAGGTCAGCTACTTCTTTTTGAGTTTTTTCCATTCCGTTATTTAAACCGAAACGCAGTTCCATAATCTTGCGTTCACGTCCCGAAAGCCTTTGCAGAGCCAGGTAGAGGAGCTTCTTATCCACTTCATCTTCTATATACTTATAAATAATATCGTTTTCCGTGCCCAGAACATCCGACAGCAGCAGCTCATTGCCATCCCAATCAATGTTCAGCGGTTCATCAAAAGAAACCTCTGTGCGAGTCTTGTTATTCCTTCTCAGGTACATCAAAATCTCGTTCTCAATACAACGGGACGCGTAAGTGGCAAGTTTAATCTTTTTCGCCGGATCAAAAGTGTTAACGGCTTTGATCAAACCAATTGTTCCTATAGAAACCAGGTCTTCAATACCGACTCCTGTGTTTTCAAATTTACGCGCGATGTAAACAACCAACCGCAAGTTCCTTTCGATCAGCACGCTTCTTACCGCGGCGTCTCCGGACTCAAGCCGGTTGATTAAAAAAGATTCTTCGTCCATGGTTAGAGGCGGTGGCAATGCCTCACTGCTTCCGACATAGTAGATACGGGGCCGGTACCCGACCCGCAGCAGGAAGCGCAGCAGCGCCAAGCGAACATACCATATTTTTATCCAGAATTTCCTCACAGGCCAATCATCCTTGCTCTCATTTTTTGTTTATCCTTCATGAATTTCCAGGAGGCGCGGATGCAATAAAGCGTTATATGAATTACCCGGGTCTATCTTTTTATGGTAAATTGCGATAACAACTTTTTTGATTTTCACCAGGCGCTCGTGGTGCTTAATAAACACTTCATCCGGTCGGAACCCCACCATCAAACCGCTGGATTGACCCAGTGAGAAAAAAGGAATAACGCTGAATCGCGATCTCCAAGGGCTATCACCAAGGGAACTGAGAATATGCCATACATCCGGCTCATCGGCTTCATCAAACAAGACCTGCACTTGAGCAGGTAAGAGCGGCTTTAGAACACCATATTCCACCACAATTACCGCCCTTTTTGTCATCGGATCAGTTAGCTGGTTGCCTGTGTCTAGAAAAGCGTCAACCTGGACTTGTATTCCTTGAGATTTTATAAATAAGCCAAGCTTGAATACTTTTTCTATAATACGCTTCTTAAGTAAAATACTTATCACCTTAACCAATGAACCAAAAGCGATTACACCCAGTAACAGACCGCACCAAAAATTATTTGATATTATCAAACTGATGCCGTTTATACTGGAGATCCGGGCTGGCTGAAGATAAAAGATTATTCCGAAAATCAGTCCGCCAAGAACAAAAGAAGTAAGATAAAAAATACCCAAGCAAGTTAAAAACTTTTTCGGCTGGAGCGGTGCAAAAGTCAGCGCGATAATCAAAACAGAAGCTATCATCTTGAACCATACAGTCAACAGCAAGTTGTATCCAGGGATAAATAAAGCAAGCGCATAAGCAGCTCCCAATGCCGCCCCGGCGGCCAGGCGGCCTTTACCGGCCGGTGTACGGCTGAGCTTAGCGGTAGCCCAAAGAATTGCGTAGTTCATTACCAGGTTGCCGAAAAAAACTTGGTCGAGATACACTGTATAAAGCAACATCGCCCGACCCCTAACACTGGTAGGAAAATAAATACTCGTTACCAGTATATTACTTCAATTAAACCTTTATGACAGGCAAGTAAAATGATAACAGCCCTGACCTAATTATACATGGTCAGGGCCCAGGAATTTGTCGGGTCTTGAAACGATACGATATTTTTTTCTAAGAATTTATTACTGATATCACCGGTTTGCCATCAATAATTTCTCCAATTTCAGCTCCCGCCACTCCTTCCGCCAACAAACGCTCTGTGAAAATTTTTGTTTTGTCCCCTGGAACAGCCATCAACAGACCACCTGAAGTCTGAGGGTCGGCTAGAATAAGTCTGTCGGCATCTTCAATGCCGCTTTTCCATTTTAGAAAATCGCTGAGATAATTCAGATTACGATAAGCGCCTGCCGGGATAATACCCATACCGGCGAGGGATCGCGCCTGCTTCAAAACAGGTATGTCCGGAAGCCGAAGCCTCGCCCCCACACCGCTTGCCGTCAACATTTCATAGAGGTGCCCTAATAGTCCGAAACCGGTTACATCTGTACACGCGTTTACACCTATCTCAGTCATAACCCGGGCGGCACGGTCATTTAGAGTCGCCATCAATTCAACGGCATGTTGATAAGTCGAATTGTCAATCAAATCTCCTTTGAGAGCCGTTGTTACAATACCTATGCCAAGTGGTTTGGTCAGGATCAGGGTATCTCCCGGTCGCGCCCCGGCATTTTTTACAATGCGTTCAGGATGGACCACACCGGTTACGGCCAGTCCATATTTTAGCTCTTCATCTTCTATGGTGTGCCCGCCGGCTGTAATCGCCCCCGCTTCTTTTACTTTTTCGGCACCGCCCTTGAGGATCTGCACCATAACTTCCAATGGTAAAGTTTTAGTTGGAAAACCGACTATATTTAAAGCTAATAACGGTTTCGCGCCCATGGCATAAATATCGCTCAACGCGTTAGCGGCTGTTATCAATCCGAATGTATAGGGATCGTCAACTACCGGTGTAAAGTAGTCTACTGTTTGCACTATCGCCATATCATCATTTAGCCGGTATACAGCCGCGTCGTCAGAGGTGGAGGAACCAACCAACAGGTCCGGATCTTCAACTTGTTCTAACTGGCACAGTACCTGCGCCAGGTCACTGGGACTGAGCTTGGCCGCTCATCCGGCGCAACTGGCCATTTGAGTCAGGCGATATTTTTCTTCCTGCATTTCATTCCCCCCTCTCCCGCTATATATAAAAATTACAAGTAGCCAGAATTCAGTAGTCAGTAGTCAGAATATTTAAAGACAGTAAAATACATTTTCCCATTCTGACTCCTGACTCCTGACTCCTGACTCCTGACTCCTGACTATTATTTTACACCATTTAGAGATTATAAACATCAGCAAGGCCATGCTTTTCAATATAGTAAAAATTAAGCAATAAGCAAAAACCCCTACCTTGGTAGGGGCATTCACTATACCTAATATTTTATCGCCGCCGGAGAAAAGCGGGAATATCCAAATCGTCGTGGTTGGTGAATGGTTTTATTTCCAACTCAGTTCTAACCCGCTCTTTTTTATGGCCCATCTGATCAAAACCTGTCGCGATAACCGTTACTCTTACTTCCGCTTCCATATTTTCGTCAATTACAGCGCCAAAAATAATGTTAGCTTCCGGATCAGCAGCCTGAGCGATTATTTCTGCCGCCTCATTTACTTCAAACAAGCCCAGAGAAGCACCGCCTGTAATATTTAATAGAACACCCCTGGCTCCTTCAATGGAGGTTTCCAGCAACGGGCTGGAAATAGCAGTGCGGGCCGCCTCGGTAGCCCGGTTGTCACCACTGGCGACACCAATGCCCATCAAGGCGGAACCCGTTTCCTTCATGATCGTCTTCACATCCGCAAAATCCAAATTAATTAGTCCGGGTACGGCAATCAAATCTGATATGCCTTGGACACCCTGACGCAGCACATCATCCGCGATACGAAAAGCCTCGACAATAGATGTGTGTTTTTCTATCACCTGTAATAACCGGTCATTAGGAATAGTAATCAGCGTATCAACTTTGGTCTTTAATGTTTCAATACCGCCTTCCGCCTGATTTGCCCGCTTGCGTCCTTCAAAAGTAAAAGGCTTGGTTACCACCCCGACGGTCAGAGCGCCCAATTCTTTAGCAACTTCAGCGACAATGGGCGCCGCCCCGGTGCCGGTACCGCCTCCCATACCGCAAGTGACAAAAACCATATCTGATCCTTTTAAAGCCTGTATTATTTCATCACGGCTCTCTTCAGCCGCTTTTTCCCCTATCTCGGGGTTGCCGCCTGAACCCAGACCTTTTGTCAGCTTAATACCTATTTGGATTTTTTGGTTGGCCTGTGCCAGGTGAAGGGCCTGAGCGTCAGTGTTAACAGCAATAAACTCAACACCCTTTAATCCGGCGCTGATCATCCGGTTTACCGCGTTATTTCCACCACCCCCGACACCTATAACCTTTATATTTGCAAACTGATCAAGGTTGAGTTCAAAATCAAGCATGCCTTAGCCTCCTCTACAGACGTATATATAATTAATTAAATTTACCTTTGCCTTTACGCTGTCATAATACGAAGCCGTACTTAACAAGGCCAAAGGCGTTCGCATAATGAGGACCCAATTCCATTCCGCTTTCTTTAGGTATACCTATCCTCACCGGAAGCCGCAGACTGTTTTCAACTAACGAGGAAAGACCGTCCATATTAGCCACCCCTCCGTAAAGTACGGCGCCACCAGGCAACTGACCTGGATAAGTAAATTTTTCCACCGCGCCGGTAACCATTTCTAAAATTTCTTTAACCCGGGCTGTTATTATTGATTTTACCAAATCAGCAGGGATGTTCACAGCTTTTTCCTCATCAAGCCTAATAATTTCTATATACCCTTGCCCAGCCTCTCTGTTATTAGTGGATTGTCTTAAGATTTCCCTGGCTTGTGCAAGGGAAGTATGTAAACATATGGCTAAATCGGTAATAATGTGCTCGCCGCCTATAGCCAGAACTGCGCTTTCCCGAATTAGCCCCCGGTCGATAACGCTCACCGTCGCAGCTGTCGCGCCAATATCAATAAGCAATGTTCCAAGTTCCTTCTCGGTCGGGCTTAATAGTGCTTCTGCGGCCGCCAGGGGACTGTAAATAATATCATGTGTTGCAAGACCGGCCAAGCGGGCGCTCTCAATAATGTTATCAAAATTACGGCTTCCGGCAGTTATTACGCGCGCCTCAGACATGAGCCCCGATTCTAAAAAGCTAAGCATGCTAGGTGTGGAAAGAACCGCCAATAGCTTTTCTCCATCCGGGATTCCGTGTGCCGCAATATCCTTTAACTGGACCCTTCCGCTAAAACGTTTTCCCGCAGTTAAAGCAACCTTGCATTCTCTCGTTGTTATGGATAAACCATTATAACCGACATAGGCCGGGAGCGCTCTCACGCCCGTCACTTTCCCCGCTTTTTCTAACGCTTGTTTGATAGATATAGCTGCCGCTTTAATATCAACAATTGAACCTTTCTGTACACCCAAGGCATAACTTTCGCCTACGCCGACTACCCGCAACAGGAAATCGTTATCAGCCTGAGCAATCACCACCGCTGTTTTTGAACTGCCTAGATCAAGACCAACCAGCGTAGCAGGATGTCTTTTGGCCAAGAACGGAACCTCCCGACCGGCTTACTTGTTTTGCTAAGATTCCATGTTTAAGGAATTCCACATGGAATACAATTTCCCTTTTTGATAAATCACTTTTTTAACAAATGTCTACGGATAATTGCAAGATTTTGAAAAAGCCTGACGCCAAAGGCAACTACAGCGGCCAGGTAAAGGTCAATTCCTAATCGTTCACCTATAAAGGCCAGGCCCGCCGCCAGCAATGCGTTGCTAAAGAAACCGGTAACAAAAATTTCGTTGTTGAAGTGGTCTTCCATAGCCGCACGGATGCCTCCAAATACTGAATCCATAGCAGCCAGAGCTGCCACTGAAATATATTTGGCATAGGCTTGAGGTAATACTAGAGGAATGTTCAACCCGACCATGATTCCCACTCCCAGGCCAAATACCGCCAACCATAGTCCCAGCCACATAACAGATCACCCTCTTTGCGTTGGTCTGGCATAATCAAAATGCAGATCGCCGGTAAAAGCAGGTATTACTATATTATCCCTCGCCTCCACTTTTACCGTTATGCGATCACTCAAGTTTTCTACAAGCCCCCCCTTAATTTCCAAGCTGCTTTTTAATG
Source organism: Pelotomaculum isophthalicicum JI (assembly GCF_029478095.1). Taxonomy (NCBI): domain Bacteria; kingdom Bacillati; phylum Bacillota; class Clostridia; order Eubacteriales; family Desulfotomaculaceae; genus Pelotomaculum; species Pelotomaculum isophthalicicum. Next base: position 11,905 of record NZ_JAKOAV010000051.1, read on the forward strand.
TTATGGCATTTCCAATGGCAGTCACCTGATAAGGAGCGGTGAGTTTGGTCAGATTCACATTAATGTGGTTTCCGGCCTGGCGGACCTCGCTGGTCGCAAGAATCCGTTGATTATTCACGGCGATGGCTTCCGCCCCGGCGCCGCGTAAATCATTAATCACTTTCAGCAAGTCGTAATCTTTAACAGAGTAAAGATCAGGATTCCCGCCCGGCCTGGCGTTTTCGGGGAGGTTGTCTAAAGTCACCTCGACGCCGGGACCTTCAACTTTTGTTAGTCCGGCGTAAAGTCTTATTTTGAACAACTCGCTGTTAAAGGCGTCATTGGCTTGGGAGGAACCTTTACCTGCCTCTTCAAGTTTGGCCGTCAAGTCGCCCGCTTCTTCACGGAGTTGAGTCATATCTTTTTGCAATTGACGCTTCTCCATGGTTAATTCCTGCTCACGGCCAGAAGGCACTCCGCGGTCGATACCGCTGGCAGTTCGAAATTGAAATGCGATAATTAAACCCAGTATGATTGAAACTAAAGCAACAGAAAAATAAATTGACTTGTTCAAAACAACTCTCTCCTAACCGGCTGCTTTCGCGTATTCAAATTTGATCCCGCCACTGTACGCCGGCACGGTAACTTGCGCTAGTTTTTTAACTGAAACTTGAATTCCCCAAACCTGGAGATCCTCTGCCACCCCGCCCTTCATTTTCAGAGAATTCTCCAAAGTGTCCGGATTGCCGATTGCTGTAATTACATATGGCGGCGCCAGGCGTTTACTCTTGTTCAAAACAATTGTCGGGCCCGTACACCTAACCTCGGTGGTAGCCAGCAGTCTTTGACCGTTGATGGATACTGCCTCAGCTCCGGCCGCGTTTATTTCATTTAAGACCTTTAGCAAATCCTCATCATGCAACACATAAAGGTTAGGATTTTGTCCCGGGCGGAGAATAATATTGCTGTCATTCAGAGTAACCTCAACCCCTGGCCCGCTCAAATCGGAAACACCTGCTTCCGCTTTGGCTTTCTCCAGTTCATCCTTCAGATCCGGGCTCTGGGGAGTAGCGCTATCCAGCTCGGCACGCAAGGTGTTAACCTGGGTCTGAAGCGCTTCGTGATCATTCTTCATCTGGCTTACCTCGGTCGACAGTTCCTGCACTCTCTGCACCGATTCAATACGTTGGATTTCTTTAGTAAAGCGAAACTGGAAAGCTAGCATTAATCCCAGAACCAGACCTATTACCGCAAACATCCACTGATAGTATTTCAATTTCACCACCCCTCCTTAAAACCAGGGTATTTCAAAAATGAGTATTCAGGAGTCAGTAGTCAGTAGTCAGAATAAAAGAAAATTTATCGTCTTAAAAATATTCTGCCCTGAATATAATTCGTTACCATTATCGTCCATCTGATGGTAAAGCGAAGCCATGGGAGTCTGACTACTAATTTCTGGATTCTGAATCCTAAAAAAGAATGGTTTATCATCTTGAAATATTCTGAATTCTGACTCCTGACTCCTGAATACCTGAATAGTCACAATTGGTTTATCTATGTTTGCTAATACTTTACCACAGGTTTTCCCACACTCGTGAGGTCTATATATTTAACCTTAGCCCCCTGTTTTTGCATTTCCTGTAAAATCCGTGCCAATACTACTCCTTTTTCCCGGATATCAACAGCCTCCCCCAAGCGGCATTGAATGCGATCCAGTGTATAAGCCTTGATCTGGCCATTCTGGTCTACATGAACCTCTGATAGTTTGTTAATCACCTCATCCGGCAGACCGCTGGTCATCATCAAAGCATCCTCCAGATGCTCTGCTTTAACCCTCTCCCCTAAGCCGGGCGCATCTACTTTTATACCTGTTATTATTGGTATACCGGGAACGCCTGACCCGGCCTTCTGAAGACAAATACCTTCCTCATCCACTTCAACAAAACTATTTCCCACGGGTAAAAGCCCTAAAGGACGACGTTCTGTAACATTAATCAACACAGTTGAAGGCAGTACTCTGGTAACACGCGCATCCTTAATCATAGGCATCATTTTTAATTTGTCAGCCACAGCCGCCAGATTAATTTTAAAAATATTAATACCCATATTTATATCTGCTTCAGTTCGAATATTTTCCTCAGCAAGGTACAGGTTGCCCCGGATAACAACCTGCTTTATTTCAAACAGCGGCGATTTCAAAAAAACATATCCCGTTATTAAAACCAACAGTATAAAAAAAAGACTTTCAAACGGATTCCATTTAATTCTTTTTCTACCACTATGAAAAATGACCTTCAATTGCTGCTCACTCCAGTGGCATATTACCTAATCATACTCCAATATAATTATAGCAACTGTTTTCCCCTTGTCCATGGCTCTCTAAGTTTTATTTAAATAATTTCAACATTTAAATAGTATTGTCCGGCGCCAGGCTATTTAACCATAGTCTGTCCTTCAGATAATCGGGTCTTTGACACTTGCGACCTATATAGAAATCTCTACAAGCCTTGAAAATAGGGCTTTTTTTATTGGAAAAATGTCAAATTCCCTCCGATAAATAGTGCGTAATTTTGCGTAATGTGTTATA
>NZ_JAKOAV010000052.1 GCF_029478095.1 Pelotomaculum isophthalicicum JI
AACTGTTCGTACACTGGCAAATGGGAATTTTTCCTGGGGCTGGATAATGGGAGCCGGATGAGCTGAGAGGTTCACGTCCGGTTCTGAGAGGGCCTGGGGGTGAGATTCCCCTGGGCTACTCACCTTAAGCTCTTTTGCAAGAAGCGTTCGGATGCGGATAATCTCTTTATCGCTACGCGCATGTGGCTACAGGAGCGATTGGGTTTAGAAATCAGCGAAGAAAAGTCACGCGTTGTCAATCTCAAGAAGCAATACTCGGAATTCTTGGGATTTAAGATGAAACTGCGCCGGAAAAGCAACAAATGGGTTATCAAATCAAACATGACGAACAAGGCATTAAACAAATGCAAGGATTCTATCCGAGCTCAGATACACAAGTTAAGCAGAGAACCTAATCAATGGAGCGTAATGAATTTCAACGCTGCCATATTGGGATATCACAACTATTACAAATGCGCCTCGAATGTGTATCTTGATTTTGACCGTATCGCCTTTGACGTCAGAAAGACCCTTCTATGCAGAATAAAAAGCCATCGAAGTAAAACTGGGTTAAAAAGCAAAGCATTTGAGCAGTATTATGGCGACTTCACGGGAAAAATTTTTAAACTATGTGGAATAGCGCTTTTCCCAATCAACGGCATTAAAACACAGTACCACCTATGTGTTTTCCATCGGATATCTGCAACTACACGGAAGCCGGGAGGACAAAAATACATTCCCTGCAAAAAGCTATTGATCCGTGGACATTGCAGCAGCTCATGCAAAACCCTATCAGAGGGAAAAGCGCCGAACTGAACGACAACCGGATTTCGCTTTATGTCGCCCAGCGCGGCAAGTGCGCAATAACCGGTGATGCACTTGAATTGGGAGATATGAATGTACATCATATCATTCCCACTCATTTGCAGGGGGATGACCGATACGCAAATTTGGTCCTTCTCACTTCCGATGCACACAAATTGGTACATGCCATACAAGAAGAAACTGTTCAAAAGTATCTGCTCAAATTGCAAAACTGTACAATCCATTTTCAGCGGTTAAACAAGATGCGTAAGCACGCTGGCTTAAGTGAAATCAGTACAAATAGGTAAATATTGATGGAACGCCGTGTGAGCCGAAAGGTTCACGCACGGTGTGAATGGGGGGAAAAACCGGAGATTACTTCAAAGGTTTACCTATCCATAAAAATTTTGCGGGATACCGGAAATCTGCTCAAAGCCAAGGGCTATTACATCAAGGTGCTGGACCTGATCAACATGCACCTCTCCCACTGCTATAACCCCTTTACTTACTTGCAAGACGACAAGGATGTTTTAAAGCTGGTCACCAACCTGATCCGCAACACCACCCCCAAGGGCAGCAACACCAACGACCCCTTTTGGGAACGCTCCGAAACCGCGCTCTTGGAGGCGCTTATTCTCTACCTGCTCTACGAAGCGCCGGAGGATGAGCGAAACTTCCCGATGGTCATGGAGATGATCGCCGCCGCCGAGGTGCGGGAGGAGGACGAAACCTACCAAAGCCCCCTGGATGAGCTGTTTGAACGGCTGGCCATGCGGGAACCGGAGCACCTGGCGGTCAAGCAGTACAATATCTTCAAGCTGGCGGCGGGCAAGACGGCCAAGTCCATTTTAATCAGCCTGGGCGTCCGGCTGGAAAAGTTCAACCTGTCAACCATCGCCGGCATTACCACGGTGGACGAAATGGAGCTGCCCGCCATCGGGGAGAAAAAGACGGCCCTGTTTGCCGTGATCCCCGACAACGACAGCAGCTTCAATTTCATCGTGGGGATGCTCTACACCCAGCTTTTTCAGCAGCTTTACTACCTGGCTGACCATGTTTACGGCGGCAGGCTTCCCCTGCACGTCCATTTCGTGATGGACGAATTCAGCGACGTCGCCCTGCCGGATGAATTCGACAAGCTTCTTTCCACCATGCGCAGCCGGGAGGTCAGCGTCTCCATCATCCTGCAAAACCTGGCCCAGCTCAAAGCGTTGTTTAAAGACACCTGGGAGTCCATTGTCGGCAACTGCGACGAATTTTTGTATTTAGGAGGCAACGAGCAAAGCACCCACAAGTATGTGTCCGAGCTTTTGGGCAAGGAAACCATCGACCTGAACACCTACGGAAAGAGCGCAGGCAGAAACGGCAGCTATTCCACCAATTATCAGTTGTCGGGCCGCGAGCTTCTCACCCCCGACGAGGTGCGGATGCTGGACAACCGTTACGCCCTGCTATTCATCCGGGGCGAACACGCCGTCATGGACGACAAGTACGATATTCTCAAGCACCCGAATTTGAAGCTGACGGTTGACGGCGGCGGCCGCCCCTACCGGCACGGCACCACGGAACACGCCCTGGACTGGCAGGCCGTGGCCTTGAAAGAAGACGGCGATTACGAGCTGCTTTCCGAGGAAGAACTCGAAAGCCTGTCCCCATCATAAAAAGGAGGAATGATCCTTATGAAAATGTCTGGAAAAACCAAAAGGGTTTTTACGGTTTGCTGCGCGCTGGCGTTGCTGACCCTGTTTGCCACCCCTGTTTACGCGGCCGGCGACCCGCTTCAGGTGGTTAACAACCTGTCTGAATTTATCTTCGGGCTGATCCGCGCCATCGGGATGATCCTGCTGGGCTTCGGCATTGTGCAAATCGGCCTGTCGCTGAAATCCCACGACCCGAGCCAGCGGGCCAACGGCTTTCTGACCCTGGCGGGCGGCGTCATCATCACCTTTGCCAAGGAAATCCTTAATCTCATCACAGGAGGTTGATGGCCATGTTTAACAAATTCCCGATCATTGAAAACATGCACATTCATTCCCTGGACGGCGAACTGCGGGAAGCCACCATCCTGGGACGGCTGGGCGACAACGATTATCTTGCCGAATATAACGGCGTCAAGTGCCATGCGATCTACAACCCCTTTGTCAATCATTTCTACGTGGACGACAAGTATGGCGTCATCAAGGACAAAAAGCCCGGCAGGGACGCACCGTGCCGGTAACGATCATGGAAGCAGAGCCCGCGTTTCAGGCGCGGGCTTTGCCTTGGAAACGAGGTGAGTTTATTTGGAAAGCGCCAATTGGGTGGTTGAGAACCTGAACAACGCCCTGGGAACCTGGAACGAAAAGCTGGCGGAAATCTGGCAGCTTGTCACCCAGTCTCCTACGGAATTCCGCGGCGGCGGCATCTGGCACGTCATTGCCGATATCCACGGCGCGTTGCAAGCCATCGGCCTGGCCCTGCTGGTATTGTTTTTTGTGATCGGCGTGGTGAAAACCTGCGGCAGCTTTGCAGAGGTGAAAAAGCCGGAACACGCCCTGAAGCTGTTTATCCGCTTCGCTTTGGCGAAAGGCGTTGTGACTTACGGCCTGGAGCTGATGATGGCGCTGTTTACCATTGCTCAGGGGATCATCTCCACCATCATGGGCAGCGCGGGCTTCGGCACCACAAGCCAGGCCGTTTTGCCGCAGGCCATCGTGCAGGCCGTCGAGGAGTGCAGCTTCTTGGCGAGCATCCCCCTGTGGGCGGTGACGATCATCGGCAGCCTGTTCATTACGGTGCTGTCCTTCATCATGATCCTGTCGGTGTACGGTCGTTTTTTCAAATTGTTCTTATACACCGCCATCGCCCCCGTGCCTCTGGCCTCCTTTGCCGGAGAGCCCAGCCAGAGCATCGGCAAAGCCTTCCTCAAAAGCTATGCCGCCGTCTGCCTGGAGGGGGTCATCATCGTTCTGGCCTGCGTCATCTTTTCCGTCTTTGCGGCCTCCCCGCCGGTGGTGGACGCCAGCGCCAGCGCCGTGACGATGGTGTGGAGCTATATCGGGGAGCTGGTTTTCAACATGCTGATCCTGGTCGGCGCGGTGAAGATGGCCGACCGGGTGGTGCGGGAAATGATGGGATTATAAAAAGGATACCGGACAAGAAAATCCGGTATCCTCATATGTCCTTGAACGGAACGCCATCCCCGTAAACAACAGGTTTCCCTGTTCTTGGGTCAAGCAAATCCCCCTGCTCGTTGAACTGAACTTTGTCAAGGGGTACGCCCATTTCTCTGGCCCGGCGGATCTGCCACGCGACATCATCTTCAAAGTACTTCTCGTCCCGTTTGCGCCGTATCGCCTTTATCAGCGACACAATCCAGCTTAACACGGTCAGGCCGAACAACGAGAACAGGATGATGTACGCCAAAGTCTCATGTTCCACCGCCCACTTGTTCAGCACGGTGCCGAAAAGCAGGAAGCAAAGGACGGGAATCGTCAGCCGGAGCTTTCCTGCTGCTTTGAATATGAAAGAAAGAATGAGCAATCCCACCGTAAGGCAAAGAGAAATAAGGGCCGCGGCTGCCATAATGGTCACTTTCCACATAGTCCGTATATTTCCATTATATCACGCAGCGCAAATATACAAATAAGACCGGAAAACCGTGACGATCTTGAACATGAAGTTTAGCAGTAGCAATGAAGATGGATGCGTACAGCACGAATAAATCCTCCTCCCTGATTCCCTTGTCACGCATGGAAAAAAGAAATGAAAGGATACCGCAGCGACCGAGGCAAAGGAGGCTTCAATGTGAAACGGGTGAATTACCATGAAGAACTGGAAAAAGAGAAGGAAAAACTCAACAGGCTTGCGGAGGAAGCCTTGAAGAACGGCATCCCCCTTACCCAGGATGAAGCATTTATGGTACAGAACCGCAAGGTTGACGAATTGGTAGTCAAGGTAATTAAGGAGAAAGAACGAAACAGGAAAAAACAGCGGGAACGATAAGGCAAGCAACCCGATGGCGCTTCGTTAAGAGGCGCTATTTTTTTATGGAGGTGACGATGTTTTGGAAGTCAAGATCAACCGGGAAATCCGGGACTATACCGAGAGCTTGTTTTTTGGACTGTCCCTGCGGCAGTTCGTTTTTTCTGTTTTGGCCGTTGGCATAGCCGTGGCTATCTACTTTGGCCTGCGGAGCTTCTTAGGCACGGAAACCGTAAGCTGGATGTGCATTTTGGGTGCCGCCCCCTTTGCCGCTCTCGGCTTTATTCAATATCACGGCATGACGGCGGAGCAGTATCTCTGGGCATACATCAAGTCGGAATTTCTCCTGCCCAAGCGCCTAACCTTTCACCCGACCAACATCTATTACGAAGCCCTGAAGCCCGCCCTGGAAAAACGCGAAAAGGAGGCATGGAAACACCATGATTAAGACCCTGCAAAAAATCATGAAGCAGGACAAGGAAAGGTTTGTCGTCCCCAAGGGCGTGCAGCAGGCCATCCCCATCCGCGCCATCTGGCCGGAGGGGATTTTTCAGGTGGGGAACAAGTTTTCCCGGACCTTTCGCTTTGCGGACATCAATTACGCCGTGGCCTCCAAGGAGGATAAGGAAGCAATGTTTCTGTCCTATTCGGAGCTTTTGAATTCCTTTGACAGCGGCGCTACCACCAAAATCACCATCAACAACCGCCGCCTGAATAAGACGGACTTTGAAAGCTCCATTTTGATCCCCCTCCGGGAGGACCTCCTAGACGAGTACCGCCGGGAATACAACCGGATGCTGCTGGAGAAGGCCACCGGCGCGAACAGCATCGTGCAGGACAAATACGTCACCGTGTCGGTAGCGAAAAAGAACATTGAAGAAGCGCGGAACTACTTTTCCCGCATCGGCACCGACCTCATCCCCCACTTTTCCCACCTGGGCTCCAAATGCGTGGAGTTGGACGCCACCGACCGGCTCAGAATCTTGCACGACTTTTTCCGCGCCGGCGAGGAAACAGATTTTCGGTTCGACCTGTCCGAAACCATGCGAAAGGGACACGATTTCAAGGATTACATCTGCCCCGACACCTTTGAGTTTGAACGCGACTATTTCCGCATGGGAAGCAGATTCGGGCGTGTCATCTTCCTGCGGGAGTACGCCAGCTTCATCAAGGACAGCATGGTGGCCGAGCTGTGCGACATGAACCGCAACATGATGTTGTCTTTGGACATCATCCCCATCCCCACGGATGAGGCCGTGCGGGAGGTGGAAAACCGGCTGCTGGGGGTGGAGACCAACATCACCAACTGGCAGCGGCGGCAGAACGAAAATAACAACTTTTCCGCCGTCGTGCCTTACGACATGGAGCAGCAGCGCCGGGAAAGCAAGGAGTTTCTGGATGACCTGACCACCCGCGACCAGCGCATGATGTTCGCCGTCCTCACGATGGCGCATATCGCGGACAGCAAGGAGCAGCTTGACAGCGACACGGAAACCCTGCTGACCACGGCCAGAAAGCACCTTTGCCAGTTCTCCACCCTGACCTGGCAGCAAATGGACGGCCTGAATACGGCGTTGCCCTACGGCCTGCGCAAGATTCACGCCATCCGGACCCTGACCACCGAAAGCACGGCGGTGTTCATACCCTTCCGGGCACAGGAGATTGCCCATAGCGGCGGCATTTACTACGGACAGAATGTGATCTCCAAGAACATGATTATCGCCAACCGCAAGTTGCTGCTTAACGGAAACAGCTTCATTCTGGGCGTTTCCGGCTCCGGCAAATCGTTCGCGGCCAAGCGGGAAATTGTCAACCAGATGCTTGCCGGCGGCGACGACATCGTCCTGATTGATCCGGAGCGCGAGTATTCGGCGCTGGTGGAGGCGCTGGGCGGCGAGATCATCCATATCTCCGCCACCTCGAAAAACCACATCAATGCCATGGATATGAACCGGGATTACGGCGACGGCGCAAACCCGGTCATTCTGAAATCCGAATTCGTCCTGTCCCTGTGCGAGCAGCTTATCGGCGGGCAGTACCTGGGGGCGAAGCAGAAATCCCTGATCGACCGTTGCACCGCCGGCGTGTACCGGAAGTACCTGCAAAGCAATTTCGAGGGGAAAACACCCACCTTGCAGGACTTCCACGGGGAGCTTTTGAAGCAGGTGGAACCGGAGGCGCAGGAAATCGCCCTGGCCATCGAGCTTTTTACCTCCGGCAGCCTGAACACCTTTTTCACATAAGCCATGGTTTTGCCATCCGGTGACAAAAAACCCGGATAATCGTTAACTTTACGAGGGGTTTCGCCTGGGCGGACCATATATAATCCCTGTCCTTCGGGGGTAACAACAAGCACATCAGAAGTTGGCAACCAGGAGATTCCATTTGAATTATTAACCGGCGATGGCAAACCGGTGACTTCATGTGACTTGCTTCCGTCAGTGCTGACGATCAAGAGTTTACCGTCGTTCATCTGGTTATCACTGTAACGAATGTATGCCAACCACTGTCCGTCAGGGGACCACTTTGGCCATCTGACCTGACCGGCATCACTTAGCTTTGTGAGGGTACATTTATCTCCGTCCAGGACGTAAAGAAGGCCGTTCCAAACAAATGCCAGCCGCCCCTGACCCCTGAACGCATCGACGTTGACTTGAGGTAAATTGGAATCATCCTGCTGAATGGGATTAACCGGAACTGCTTTTGATTTACTGCAACCCACCAAAATTAATAAGGTGGTTATCAGCAAAAAAACAACTGTTGTTTTAATGGTTCTCTTCATTTATATTTTCTTCCTTTCTCTCAATTAAGCACTTTAACCTTCTGATTTGCCGACCAGGAACCTAAACTCAATACAACAGTAATGATAACAATTGTAACTTTCTTTCTGATCATCGTTATTTTAAACATCTTAACAAACCTTAAATATTCGATAATTCTATACGGATAACATGCTCATTTTGTAAATTAGCCCTTAGTGTGGGATAATAATAGAAATCGTTTGAGTTTTCTATACTGAACTTATTAGCTCCATTAATCCAAATATCTCGATAATTACCAGGATCGTGAATCTTACTCCCATTGACAGAATCGTAATTGTCTACAATCTTTTCAATAGAATCCCCGATTCCAATTCCTGTGTTAGTATGGAGCGTAGAAGGTGCTGAAACCAGTACATCAACTACACCCTGAATAGGTTCAAACTCATTCTTTCTATAGAATGATACAAATAAACCCAACTCCTCGTAGTTCCATCCATGAATCCATCCATGAAACGGCGTTGAATGAAACTGTTCTTTCTTGGTTGGCTCACCATAAAGCTTAAATACTTGTTCTTGTGAATCGCCGATATGTATACCGGCAAGCGACACATTTTCTTTTGTCAAAGGCCCTGGGCCTGCTTCGCTATTATTATTAACAATGTGGATTTTTTCTTCTAAAGGGTTGGTTTGTATGCTTGGTGTTGGGGCAGGAGGGGTAGTAAATTTAGCTTCCTTGTTAGCCGAATAATAAACGCCTCCTCCAATAATGAGCGCCGAGACAATAGCAATTATGATTCCCTTATTGAGTTGTATCATTTTGCCAAAAACCTCTTTTCTTTCTAACTCCCAAAAGCCATCATACCCTCATTTTTGGTTCATTGGATAGAACTTACCATAACGAGGAAAATTCTTCAATAGGTAATCGTTTACAATGAAAAACACCAGTGGAAAGACAATGTCTTTATTTCCACTGATGCTGTTTATTGGTTAACTTTTTTATATTTTTTAAACCAAATCCATCGTAAAGTTAATAATGACATGTATGTGAAAATTAATTTATTTGTTTGATTAATATTCATGGGTAAGTTAAATAAATGGAAATCAATTATTCCACTAGTTTTTTTACAGTTGCCATATTGATTGTTGCTTCTGGCTGCTCAAGCAATCCAAAAATACTCAGTCCCGAACCAGCAAAAAGCGACTCTGCAAATGAACCTGATTCTTCACATGTTAATTTTACAAGATTTGCAGGCTCAGATAATTGGCAAAAAAATAAGCTGCAATGGTTACCTGACATCGTATAAGTTATTGGCCAACCACTGTATGATCAAAATTAAGCTGTAAATATTGCACGTCAAGAAATGTCCCGTCTTCCGCATACCATATCATCTGATGTAAATACTGAAGGTTCTGAGGTTTATAATTTTGTTTTTATAGATAGCAAGGGTGACACTTTGTACAAAGAAGGAGTGTGTCTAGCTCCATTAGAAAAATTAGGAAAAGAGTTCGTGTCAACAAATGTTGCATCCACCCAAAATAGCTACAAATAAAACACCCCGCTCCTCGTACGGAAGAACGAGGTGTTCTTTTACTCACTTTAATCCACTTTAATGGCGACTGGCAAAAGGATCGCTGCCCCAGGAGAATCTATAAGGGTCGACACCCTCTGTACTGGCTATTTCCCGTTCAGCTCCGGTAGAAACATTCTTTACCCATAAACTGCCCCGCCACTCCTTTTGGAAGACAAATGCCGTGCGGTCCTGGTTCCAGGACCATTGAGGACTGCCTACCTCATAGTATAAGGACATCAACCGGGATAGTTGGCCGGTCTGGGTGTCTAAGATACAGAATTCTGCAGGGCCGGGATCTGTTCCTTTATGTCCACTGGCCGGCATAGCGATGAAAGCCAGGCAGTCGGCGCTAAGCCAGTGCAAGTTATATATCCATTTGCCGGGTGCCGGGTAAAGTTGAGTGACCGACCCGCTGGTGGTAACCTCGTAAATGCCGTTCTTAGGTCCCTCTGCTAAGTTGTCAAAAGTATAACCGAAAAAGGTGACGGCGCTGCCGTCCGGTCGCCACGAGAAGTCCTCCGCCCAGAGCGCGTGGTAGTCATTGTCGGCTGATGTAATCAAAGGCACCGGGGTTTTGTTCCAGTCCAAGTTGTATATCAGTGTGGCCCGCACGTCAGTGTGGTGATTTTCGAATGCGAGGCCGTTGCCGTTTGGGTTGAAGGCGCAGTTTTGTGCAGCAATGTTTCCCGTGATCGAGGAGGAAAAGCTCTTTCCATCGGGCGAAGCCGTATGCAGCAAACCCCCTCCGGCGGCTTCGTTTCCATCTGCCACAATAAGTCTGCTCTCCCCGGGCGTAAGGGCTGCATCGACGAAGCCGAGAAAGCCGGGCAAACCGAGGATGGACGCCGGCAAGAGCGTACTTTGCCGACCGGTCGCAAAATCAATACTCATTACATCACCTGTAAGATTGCCGACATCTTGTCCTCTTATAAATAGCAGTTTACCTTCCTGCGGCAGGTAATAGGTGACTCTGTTATAACCAGTATTGGTTAGGGGGACCGGCGCGGCACCGTCCAGGCGCACAGAATAAAGATTACCATCCCGGCTGAAGATAATAGGTGCGTCATTACCCGAAATGTTCAGCTTATCATCTACATCTTGACTAGTGCGAACAGGAATAGTGTATCTGATACCAGCCAATCCGATACTAATGCCGAGAACAAGAAGTATAAAAAATAAAACCATATAACTGGCGGTCCTTGTCTTTTTAAACCGCATAATAAAGAGAACGGCTAAAACAAAACATAACAAAGCAACGACCATTAGAATAATCGGCAGAAAATACATTTGATATCCTCCCTTGAAAATTATTTACAGGTATGCGAACTGAAGCATCATTAGATCCTTGTCCGTTAAGGTTATTGATAAATAAGAGGACGTGCTTGTTTTGGTAGCATTATTGGCAGAATCGTGGAGATTTGAGCAAACGCTTAAGGTAATTGCTATTATGAATAAAATCATTACTTTGATAAAGTATTTCATTCAACGCCTTCCATCAAAGCAGGAGGACACCGTGACATATTCAGGGGGAGCATTAAATTCCCCTGAGTAAACAAACATATTATATCCATCACCCAATATGCCTCCATATTGGGTAGCTGGGTATCGCGGGTTACTGTTTGTTCATTACCGGAATACGGGGGCATATTTTAGCTATCGCTTGAAAACGGGAATATCTTTTTGCCATCGCTTGAATACTGAGCTATATTTTCAGAGTTGCCAAGATCCACGACCCATTTTTCCCCATCGAAAAGAACAGGATATTTCATCGTTAATGTCAGATCCTTTTCGCGTATATTTACTATTGCGGTTGCATGTTCGTTGTCAACCTTCTGTACAGATTCAATCTGGTATCCCAAAAAATTATTGAGCTCATTGTTGAAAAACAATTGGCGGCGCACAGATAACGGTATCGTATCAACACTATTGCTTGCATACGAATCGAAATCTTTATTCAATGCTGCATTAAAGAACGCTTTAACTGCGTTTTGGGCCGATTGTTCGACAGGTTGTGAGACATAGGCTTGTATTGAAAAGAATAAACACATACAAATAGCAGATAGTATTATAAACTTCCATTTAGAATGACCAATTTTTAACACAACTCTTCATTCACCTTCTAAATTTTGGTTTGTTTTAGAGACAATCTAAACATCCTTCAATTTGCTGCAGTTAAATTTTGTATTTGTTTGTTTAAAGCGTTAGCAGCGAACTTTTTCTGGTTGTTTGTACTAACCACATTTTATTTTAAAAGGCCCATTGGATTCAATCCCTTAAATGCAGATTTGAAAGGGGCTAATTGGTGATCGGGGGTACAACGAAGAGGTGGTATGTCTCATTTCTGTGATAATATAAAATATTTTCCTTTAAAGGTTTTCTTATCTATATAGACAATCTTAAAAAGCTTTCGCAACAGTGATGCTAATCTAATGCATAAAGGACATCCATTTCTGACCCCCCATTTAAACACGTTAGCCTCCGCTGGATATGCAACCGCTCCCTGACTCATTGTTCAAGTCGTCATTTGCCTACACAAGGAATAATCAAATAAAAAAATTAAATTACATCCTACTATTTCTCCATTTCTACCGTCTATTCTTATAGAAAGGGAGTGAACCGAGTGGATGTACCGGAGGAAATTATCCAGCGCGTATGCCATAAAGATGAGCGGGCGTACGAGGAATTATTCCGGCTTGCCTGGGATCAGGCTGTTCGAACCTGCTGGCTGATTCTCAGGCATCAACACGATGCGGAGGAGGCCGCCCAGGATGCGTTTATAAAACTTTATGTACACCGGCAACACCTGAAAGATGTGCGGGCGTTTCGTAACTGGTTCTACCGAATTTTGGCAAATACTGCATTGGATAAAGTGCGCAAACGGAAAACCGTTATAGATATTGACGGGATTCGTATTTCCAACCAGAACAACGATATTTTGCAAGCTGAGCGCCGAATGCTCATTGACGAGGCCATGAGGCATCTCTCATATGGCGAGAGAACCGCCGTTGTCCTCGTACATTTTATTGGATATACGGAGACCGAGGCTGCCGAGGTTGCCGGATGGAAACTGGGAAAGCTCAAATATCGCCTGAATCGTGCACGACGTGTTCTCGCCCGGGAGATAAACGAGGAAGTAAAAAACGGGGTTGACAAAGAGGGGGGTTCAGTATGTCTGACATGTTCCACAAGGCGTTAATGGAAGATGCCGCCCGAATAAATGTATCTCAAATGACATGGAAACAAGTAAAACAGAGCCACAGACGCGCACGTGGAAAGGCTGATTGGAAACGTCGACTACTCGTTTATGCAGCTAGTGCCGCAGTACTACTGATTTTGGCGATTGGCGTTTCAGGATTCGTTTCACCTGTAATGGCTAAGATGTTGCAAAAAGTACCGATTATTGGTGAGTTATACTCGTTTAATAACTTAAAACTCGATCAGTATGCATCATATGTTAATTCATCGGCAACTGACAAGGGGATTACCGTGACTGTGCCAAAAGCCTATTATGATGGCAGGCGGTTATTACTAATCTATGCTATAGAGGTGCCGGAAGGGTATGAACCGATTTATGGCTCACAAATTAATCTCGCCACAACAAAGATTCAACTGAACGGTAAGCCGCTATCTTTTCAAAGTGCCGTGGGTATGGATTCTTTGGCATCAGCAAATATGTACCGTGGTGATGTGGGATGGGACTTGTCATCTGATCAGGCTCCTCAGAACAGCATGCTCACGATCCCTATTGATCAGGTGGGTACAGTAAAGGGAAATTGGACGTTATCTATTCCGGTTTCCAGTGAAGCGATAGATAAGGACACTCGCTATGAGTTTCCAAAGGATGCAAGCAGTACCTATGACGGAATCACGATCACGGTCAACAAGGTAAGTAAAGGGCCGGTACATACCACCATTTGGATGCAAGTGTGCCAGCAACTACCGGTAAATGACAAACCAAAATATGAGCTGGGTTTTAGAGGAATGGATTTTGTCGTTTATACACCCAGCCGTCAGGCCCTTGGCGGATGGTACATTGGCAACCAACAATATTATGCAAAAAAAGTCGGAGATGAAGAAGTTTGGGACGTAACAATCCAATGCAAAACCCCACCGAACGATATAAAGTCCATTATTATTGAACCTGTTTTATCTGTAGAGGCTAAAGATGGTGTAACAGGAAATTGTCCACATTTACCACAACTCGATGTCACTATTCCACTAAATTAAGTATTCCTAAAATAACGTTTCCGACAGTACTTAAATTAACTGGGGACCTCAAGTACTGTCGTAATATACTGAATGTTTGCTGTATATGATCAATGATTTCGTATTTTTTTAAATCACAGGAACGGCCCACCCACTATTGGTGAGTAGGCCGCTTCTTGTGTTATCAGAGACACTCTACCACATGATATAGATATAGCCTGACCAAGAGGTTCCAGACTGATTATTGGTAACATATGCTCTATAATGCCCAGTGAGCATATCCGTAAAAGTGACTTGCGGATTGCTTGAAGTCGCAGTTTTAACGGTAGTAGAGTTCCCGGTATCCTCGTTTACTAGCTTCACACCAAATGACCATCCATCGCCGCTCACATCTACAAATCTTACCACCACAGTAGAGCCTGAGCTAATAGCAAGCGCAGATAAATCTAAACGGGGAGCCCAGAAAAAATTTGAGAAATTGAAATATGCTGGGCCGTATAGCATTATAAACACCTCCTTATCAAAATTTTTGTTAAGCCGGCCGGCTAGAGTGTTGCTTCTCACGTAATTTGACGGTGGGATTCTCACCGTCAATGGCGTGAGAGTTGTTTTGCCAATCAGCCAAGCAAGTGAGAAATGTAACGCCACTCACATGGACCGCATATGCCATTCATTG
>NZ_JAKOAV010000053.1 GCF_029478095.1 Pelotomaculum isophthalicicum JI
TTTGATTACAGCCTGGTACTTCTCCTCAAGCCCTTCGGACCTCACCTCGCGGTGAGCGCCCTGCCCTCTGGGTATTACCCAGCCCCCAAGGCATTACCCCCGGGTTTGGATATGAGCCCCCTAGTCCAGGACTCAGTGGGACTTTAACCCACCTGACAGCTACGCTGCCATGCGCACACTACGGACTCATCTGCCACCCTGCACCACGTGTTCCCTCCCTTACGTTTCCGCTTGTTTGGGCTTACCTACTGATAGCAGGATGATACAGGGCTTCCCCGGTAAAGTCTGCTTGCCTGAACTTGAACTCATCCGTCCTAACTCACCAGGTCTACTAGCTTTCGGGCTTTCCCACTTCTTGCAAGGTTACCCATCTGATGAGCCAACTTCGGTATCGCTTGCGCTATGTTCCAAGTTCCCCCATCGGCTTCCTCCGGACCCCACCGTTACCAGTGGCGCCCTTGCTTACAGGTTGTCTTCCCGCTAGTTAGGTGACAGGGTTTCTTTCAACCCATCGGCCCGGCAGACATGCCGGGTGAACAAGAAAAGAGCCCGATGAAGGCTCTTGATGAAGGCTCTTAAAGTACTTCTCTTAAAAAAACCTCCCTCTCCTGAACAATAATTCCCTAATTAATAATATAGCAATTAAATCCCTTAAAAATCTTCTTCTAAAAAAAGGCCCAACGAATCCGGGACCGACAAACCCAGGTCCTACAAACCCTGGCCCGACAAATTGGCGCTGCATGGGTTGAACATCATCATCTCTAATCCCATAGTTAATTGTTACGGTATTATATATTTGGTCAGCCATTTGTTCAACAACTGCTCTACTAGGAGACGGGTACATATAAGGATTTGTTGGAATATCGTGCATCTCGCACATTCTTCTTACTATCGGATGCACACAATGATAAATATCCGGAAACATCGACTCCAAGGCCTCTACACGTTCAGCAGACACATTAATTTCACCCGGAGACAAATTATCTGGCATAATGGACCACCCTTTCAAAGAACCCTTTTATCCATCTTATGCCAATTAATAATATTCGTTCCACGATTAATAAATTATTCTTTAGCGTAATCCCGGCGCTCAATAATGGCACAGAAAAGCACCCCTCGGGATACTAAATATTAATTGGTAATTTATATCCGTATCTTATATAAAGCCAGATACATCCAACAACTATCAATGCCATTATGATAAACTTGATTAACCCTTTAAATACTCTAACAACTATAAAGAACAGTAATAATGGTACGATAACGTACAAAAGTGATGTTAAATCCAACAAGAATCCCTCCCATTTTTCTTCATAAAGAACTTCGACAAGATATTACATAATAAAAGAGCCCGGAGGCTCTTCTGCTCACACTTCATTTCTTGAATAAAGATTTCAATTGCGATTCCCGGACGGCTAATTCATTAATCTTAACTTAACACTTAAGCGTTTAAGCATTGCTTTATTTCTTCAGCAATTATTTCAATATCAACATTTCCACCGTCGGAGTATATACTTTTACATTCCACCCTATACTCGGGAATTGTTTCCGCCGCTTCCTTTACCCTGAATAAAGGAGATAGAGCTGTATATTCAATCACATCTTTAGTATATTTATATTCAGCTCTCATGATTATGGTTTTTGCAAACAGCTTAAGCAAATCTTCATTGTTATCGCCGCGAATTAAATCCATTTGGAGTTTAAACTTACCAATTCTATTTATTAGATCGCTCATAAATAAAACCTCGTCTACTCTTAGTATCAATAATACATGTTAATGATATTTCAGATTTGTAAATTTGTCAAGTAATGGTTAGCCTCCTTGAGAATATTGAGTGATACTACCCTAAAAAAACTTTTCTTCTCGTATAAGCAAAATAGGAATGTTTCGATATATTTTGAAAGGAGAGATTGTGATGGAATCCTTTCAGAAGTTTGCAAATAATTATCCATGGTTTATTCTTATAGTAATAGCTTGGTGCGTTACTCTTAAGGGAATTACTTTATGGCTTGCTGCCAGAAGGGGCCAACTGATCTGGTTTATCACACTAATTATTATAAATACCATAGGTATTTTGGAAATTTTATATTTAATCAGTATACGTAAGAAAAGCTCAAATTTTAATGGAAATCTTGTTAAAATTTCCTCCCCAAGCTTTTGGGGAAATGTTAGTGTGGCTAAACAGAAATAGCCAAAAGCAGCATGACTTTTGGCTAGAACATATATTTCCGCATATTAACGCATAATCCCCGTGGGAAAACCATCATTCAAATACTAACCTTCAACCGACTCGGCGATGGGTGAATTAATACACCCTATTTACTTATAAGTACTTGTAAGCAAAAACCAGAGCCAATAATATTACCGCGAATACTAATACAGCACCCGTCCAATTTTTTGCCTTCCGACTCAAATGCATGGCCTTTAAATTCGCCTCTGAGACAACAGGTTTAGGTATCATATTTAAAATGAATTCAGCCACAAACGGAATGAGGACCATATCATCGACGTAACCGAGTCCGGGAAAAATAAAGTCGGGAAGGAGGTCGATGGGACTTATAATATAGGCAGCCAGCAGCATGACCAATGCTTTTGCCTGCCAGGGGACTCGCGGGTCTTTGCTTGCATAATAAAGTATAAATATATCAGATTTCAATCTTTTGATCCAATGCCATAAACTTTTCAATAAAGATCACCTTATGTTATATTCGATATCTATAATTTCGGGCTGATACTAATTGAAATCTCCTGTGTCTAATTTCCAGATGACTTCCCCTCTGGCAGGAATCCTTATACCATTAAACTCCTTATGTTCTGGCAATCACACCCACTGAAAACATTTTACCATCATCCGGGATAAATTGCCGGTTTAACTAGAACATATTTTGTCCACTTCATACCGGGTATAAGTCCCGTCCTATCGAATATTTTAAAAGAATATGATTTGTGACAAAGATTGAATGTTATAATTTGGGGAGGTTAAATTAATGAAAGAAAACTTGTAGCGCTTTGGTATTCAGAGAAATAAAAAGTAAACCTTTTATTGTTGAGGTTGCAGGATGATAAACTTGTTAATTGGATTGGCGGCGGGATTCTTCGGAGGGCTTGTGGGTCTCGGCGGTGGGGTGATAATGATCCCGCTTATGGTTGGCATCTTGAAAATCGGTCAGCACAAAGCCCACGGCACAAGCCTTGTGGCACTTGTCTTCACCGGAATATCGGGGGCTTTCACTTATGCCTTAAACGGTTCAATGGATATATGGGCCTCGGCCCTTTTAGCGTCCACCGCCATATTTACCGCCCGGGCGGGTGCGCGTTTTGCCAATGCCCTTCCCGAATGGAAGCTCAAGAGGTCCTTCGGCGGTTTTATAATCCTGGTTTCCCTAATTCTGCTCCTGAAACCTTACCTGTACCATGTTTCCGAGCCTGCCACAGGATGGCTGGAAATGCTGGTCCTCTTATCGACGGGGATTTTCACCGGCTTTCTCTCCGGGATGATGGGGGTCGGTGGAGGCACGATCATGGTCCCTTCCATGGTGCTGCTCATCGGGTTTACCCAGTTTACCGCCCAGGGCTGTTCCCTCCTCGCCATGGTCCCGGTGGGAATTGTAGGCGCTTATACCCACTGGCGTTTGGGAAACGTTAACACGAGTATATTACCGGGATTAATACCGGGCATTCTTTTAGGAACGTACCTGGGGGGCTCCCTGGCACATATCATGACTGAAGAAGCTTTGCGCGTTATCTTCGCCGCCGTTCTAATCTGGACAGGGGTAAGGTATTTAAGAGCACCCAAGCCTCAGCCTGACGTAAAATCAATTCCAGCCGAAAAAGAGGACCGAAGCTAAAATTTCATGCGCCACAACTATAACGGCCGTTGTGGCGCATTCTGGTAATCGGACACTTATTCCTTCAAGCTTCACTCATTTAAATAACGTCCGTTCCCGCGGGTACTTCCGAAGGAATACCGGCAAGACGCTCAGCTAACTTGTTCCATGTGCTTCTTGTTAAAAAGCTGCCTGGAATGTTGGCCTCCATTTCCAGGAAACGCTTGTAGGGCACGGTGAAGGTGACCTGACCAGGGTCGATGAAGGGGCGGGCGGAAGGATCCATCATGCCGACCACAGCCCGTGGGTTCTCACTTTGCGCCTCGTTGTAAGGAATGATGAAGATCCCCTGGCAGCCGGAGCAATGGGGAATAGTCACGTTATTGAGATCCGGGCGGTCGTAGTTGGCCATTACCACCAAGCCGCATAACTGGTCGGCATTGACGTAGAAGGTCACCAGACAGGGTTCTTCCACAGCTGGGTCGACCTGATCCAGCGGTTTGAAGACCCGGTAGGTATACGGCAGGTCAATGATCGGCAGATTGCCGACAAAGCAGGCGGCCAATTCGGGCGTCTTGCGGTAACCTTCCCCCTCGGGGTAGCCCTCTCCCCGGCCTGTGGAAAGGAAATACTCAATGCCGCCAGTGTCACCCGCCCCACTTGCATGGAATGCATTGCCGAAACCCAGGCCCACCCCGCCGCCGCCACAACCGACGGTCTCCCGGTTGAAGACGGCGGTCTTGCCACGGGAGGCGGCTTTCAGCATGGCCATCACGCAACCCCAGCGTCCCGGCTGGAATTGCAAGGCTCCTTCCGGTTTTTCGTTGGTCAGAAGGATGGCCACAGGCTTAGTGGCTAGATGTAATTCCTTGGCCAGACGGCTTTCCATAAACTATCAACTCCTCTGTATGATCTGGTCCGACTTACTTCAATATTACCATAGATAAAGAAGAGTTCAATATGAATATAGGTGAATCATTCTGACCCGCAGTGATGGATCACCCGGAGAAGCCGGAGGAATTCCGGAAGCTAATCGAGACGGCCACGGCGCGGAATATAGCGTAGCCAAGAAGAACTGAGTTGTTTATCAGAAGGCAAATCCTTGTGTAAAAATCGTGCAGAAACATAGCGGACGGTAATATTGTGATACAGTTTACGGGCTTCCCGCCAAAATCTCCGCCATACAAAGAAGTTCATTATTACAAGCAATATTAGAGCGAGAACCTGTAGCCAGTAATTGTCCTGAAATATAAAGTTCATATACAGCCTCCTTTTTTTAGATATGATGCCCATAAATGGAGGAGATAAAACGAGGAGGCGAGAATCAGCAGATAGGAATTAATTATTTACTTGAATACCCGGAAATAATATAATGCAGGAAAATCAAAGTACAGGGGGATGAAACATGGAAGATAAAGATGTATTAAATGTTAACGATTTAGATTTATTGATAAAAGAAAAGTTAATCCCTTTTCGAGAAAGAATCATTGATTCACTTGCAAAAAAACATCCACATATCTTTTCCATGATTGACGCTTTTATATCAGGGAAAAAGAATCAGGTAGGGCTGCAAGTGGTTGAAGATGGTGAAACGGTTAGGGAATATACATTCTATTTAGAAGGTATTCGTATTTCGAAAGTTGAGCCTGGCGCTCTATCATCGGAAATTCATCACCCGTTATTAGGAGTTGTTAAGCCATATGGAGTTATTGAAAGAACTGTTTTAGCAAAGATGCTTAACGATGAACAAAGTTTTATAGATGAACCTTTTTCAACAATAGCAAGGTTTTTACCCAATATTACAATAAAGTTTTTGCTCTAAAAAACCACTAAACTTTACGCCGGAGCCTGTTAGCCTGTAAAAATAGGCAAGGGAATTCGCTATAAAATATGAAAATCCCTTGCCTTTAAATTCAACTATTCTTCCCGTTTTTCACTCAACTGGGATAAGTACCCGTCACTATCTACTTTCCCCTCAGCCGGTTCAGGACAGTGGCGAACTCTTCATTGCCGGGGCTCCACGGATCTGAAGCGGAACTTCTCCCCCGGTACCGGTTAATTACCGCCGCGAACAAAGACCAGACCAATTTCTCAGCAGGTAAGTGGGCGGATGTGAGCAGACCATCGGTCTTTATGTCAACATCTGCGTCCCTGGTCAGATGCACCTCAACCTGATAAGCGCCCAGCTTTTCCCTGATTTTTCAGGCTATATCGAAAGCAAGATCCTTTTCCATAAGACCGAAACCAACCCCCCCCCCGAATCGGTCCCGCCATGACCGGGATACCAATTGCACTAAGCTAAAAACCAGGATCACCCCCAGAAAAAATGAGGTTCGCGCGTATTATTAATTAAACCAATAACAAAGGAGGTTTCGATTTGAAGAAAAGGTTAGTAGTGCTATCGATGGTTTTTCTTATTGTCTTTGCCACGTCGGGAAGTGCTTTGGCAAAAGACAAGCGGGGTAATCAACAACAATTGAACCAATCGTGGTTACAGAATCTCAACACCGTACAACATGACAAAGAAAATGATAATGAGGACAACTCTCAACAGATCCAGGTGTTTTTCTTTGATGTGCCAGATAACCATTGGGCAAGCAAAGCGATTAAAAACATGAGGAAACTAGGCGTAATTTGTGGAGACCCGGACGGAAACTTCTATCCTGAGCGTACGGTGACAAGAGCCGAATTTGCGAAAATGCTGGTTCTGTCACTAAACCTTCCGCTAGACCAGGGGACAGTTCAGACCTTCACCGACATACCAGCTAATTTCTGGGGCTATAAATACATAGAGGCAGCCCAGAATTATTTAACTGGTTATCTAAATTCAAATGGTCAACTTTCTTATCAACCCCAAGCTCCCGCAGTCAGGGAGGATATCATCGTCGCTTTAGTCAAAGGATTGGGATTGGGAAGTGAACAGCCCGACTATTCCGTGTTATCGAATTTCGTAGATGCGGATCAGATCTCCAACAACTTGAAAGGTTATGTCGCCATCGCAGTTAAGCATAACCTGGTAAAAGGCAGCTTAGGTCTAAATGGCCAGTATTATCTTAACCCGCAGGGTAAATTAACCAGGGCTGAGGCCGCCGCGTTCCTGGACAGGATTATTCAAAACAATAAGGTTGTAGTCGGCGACAACCAGGGCGATAAAGTCATAATCGGACAGCAACCAGGTACCCAACAGGCGCCGGTACTGAACACGGCAACCGTCAACGGGGCAATACTGACCCTTAACTATAATGAGAGCCTTGACACCAACTCCGTTCCTTCCGGCAGTGACTTCAGCGTTGTGGTAAACGGAACCGTACAGGCCGCACCAGCCGGAGTTACAGTTTCCGGCAGCAATGTAACCATAGTGATGTACCAGACGGTACCGGCCGGCAGCACGGTAACCTTAAGCTATACGCCGGGTACGCACCCGATCCGGGATCTGACCGGTTATAACGCCTCCGCATTGGTTAACTACCAGGTGAGCAACGGTAACGCAACTTCGGATACGACCCCGCCGACATGGCTGCAAAGTAGCGTCTTAAGCGTTTCCAACCTGTCAGGGACCGGGTTAACTCTGACTTGGCCCCAGGCAACGGATAATGTCGGTGTGACAGCATACCGCATTTACGAAAACGGCAGCCTGCTGACCACGCTAAACGGCGCAACCACGACTTACAACGTCACCGGGCTTACCGCAGGCACACAGTACACTTTCCAGGTACAGGCGGGCGACGCTGCCGGTAACTGGAGCACATCCGTAAGCACGTCAGTGACGACAACTGCGCTTACTGACACCCAGGCCCCGGCCTGGCCGGCCGGCAGCGCTTTGACTGCCTCAAGCGTGACCCAGAACAGCCTGACCCTGACCTGGCCCCAGGCAACGGACAACGTCGGTGTGAATGCTTACCGGATTTACCAGGACGGCAGCCTAACTACGCTAAACGGCGCAACCACGACTTACAACGTCACCGGGCTTACCGCAGGCACACAGTACACTTTCCAGGTGCAGGCGGGCGACGCTGCCGGTAACTGGAGCACATCCGTAAGCACGTCAGTGACGACAACTGCGCTTACTGACACCCAGGCCCCGGCCTGGCCGGCCGGCAGCGCTTTGACTGCCTCAAGCGTGACCCAGAACAGCCTGACCCTGACCTGGCTCCAGGCAACGGATAATGTCGGTGTGACAGCATACCGCATTTACGAGAACGGCAGCCTGCTGGCCACGGTTTCGGGATCTGTTAATTCGTATAACGTTGTGGGACTCACAGCAAATACCGCTCATACTTTTAGGGTGGATGCAGGAGATGCGGCGGGGAACTGGGCCACTGGTCCAAGTCTGAACGCTGCCACCATCTAACTCATCCTTGCCAACCCCATACACGGGCTTGCATTAAAAATACCTCCATATGGAGGTATTTTTAATGCAAGGAGGCTACCATGTTATAGCCCCGGCAATCTCTTATTCATTGTTGCTGCCGGCGAAATTCCAGGTAGGAAAAGACTATTGGAATTATCGCGGCCGCACCCAGAGAAATACCCATAATCACAGCTCCCGCGATGCCGCCGGACAGCGCCGCCACCAGTCCGATCA
The DNA here is from genome assembly GCF_029478095.1 of Pelotomaculum isophthalicicum JI. Lineage (NCBI taxonomy): Bacteria > Bacillati > Bacillota > Clostridia > Eubacteriales > Desulfotomaculaceae > Pelotomaculum > Pelotomaculum isophthalicicum. The sequence goes on from NZ_JAKOAV010000053.1 coordinate 8,414, forward strand.
AGCCAGCCACCACCCAAAGCCGGGCGGCCAGTCGGTGAGTCTTCCGCCAAACCACTTCGTTGGCCAACGTCCATGGGGTTTTAATACCTACAAAGTAATTTTGCCTGATCTGCCCCATAAAATTGCCCATCACTATAATCAACAGAGCAACACCAGTCATAACCACTCGCCCCACGGGCATCTGGTATCCCCGCGCGTCCGCCACTATGACAATATACAAACCGGTCATAAACACTACCAAAGCTGCCCTTAACAGTCTGTATGCGCCGGCGAATTTCTGGTAATTCTGTTTTCTGGGGTCGATTAGAGGCAGCAATACCATCATGATATATATTGCGGCAGTCATTATTGGAATTCCGAAAGCTCCCCAAAACCGGGAAGAATATCTATCCACCTCACCCCTCAGGTTCCAGTGACTGGCCACCTGTTCCGGTAAATGCGGGTAGAAGATCAAGCCCGCGATTAAAGTCCCTATGATAATTAACAACAGCGGCCACTCTTCCTTTATGGAAATAACACAACCGCCTTTTTTATCCCGGTTAATCACTTTATTCATCCTTCCTTCCGTTCCATAATCTCGGAAAACCAGCCCATCATCTCCTGAAACACGGTCATGTTCAACGAGTAGTAAATATACTGCCCCTGGCGCTCGTCTATCACCAGCCGGGACTGTTTCAGGATATTCAAATGATGGGAGATGCTCGGCTTGGAAATATTAAATTGCTCCGCGATTTCCCCGGCTGTCATATCCCGCTCCCGCAGCAGCTTGAGTATCTTCCTGCGCGTCGGGTCAGCCAGGGCTTTGAAAGTCGCGCTAACCAAATCTCCGCCTCCTTTTAATTCGATATTTAGACAAATATCTAAATATTAATATACACCTTAATGCAATCCTCGACAAGCCTTTTAAGCTTATCAAAAAAAATAATTTTTTTCCTCGCAAAAATTTTTCCAACCATGTAGGAGATATATCAATTAATATTGAAAAGTAATTGAAGCAACTGTTGGATCTACGACCGGGGGATGGTGCTTTATAGAAGACTTTAAAAAGAGAGTGATCCTGGCGGTACTTGTTCTCACAGCCATTTTTTTGGTTGGGACGATAGGTTACCGTACCATCAGCAATGGAGAATCCAGTTGGACCGACTGCGCCTACATGACCTTGATCACCCTCGCTTCAGTAGGATACGGAGAGATCACCGTTCATTCCGACACCGGCGGCGGCAGGGTTTTCACGATGTTCATGATAGTTTGCGGAATCAGCGTATATCTTTATTTTTTATCAACTATCACAGCCTTCCTCGTTGAGGGAGATCTACTAAAAAATTTCTGGAGAAAAAAGATGGATAAAGTCATTCAGGAGTTAAATGGACATTATATTCTTTGCGGCATTGGTGAAACCGGCATTCATATTACTCGCGAATTCATTGAAACAAAGCGTAAGATTGTAGTGGTGGAAAAAAATTCCGCGCGCCTCCAGGAAGTCGGAAGTGAATTGCTGGAAAAACTGCTCTGGATCGAAGGAGATTCGACCAACGACGAAGTGCTGATTAAAGCCGGCATTAAAAGAGCAAGCGGGCTTATGGCCTGTGTGGCGGAGGACAAGGATAATCTGCTTATCACCCTGTCCGCGAGACAGCTGAATGAAAACATGCGTATTATATCCAGATGCAAAGACAGTAAAATGATTGGGAAACTGATCAAATCCGGCGCCGACTCGGTAGTATCCCCAAACTTTATCGGCGGCATGAGGATTGCCTCGGAAATGGTTCGTCCCGCCGCCGTTGGCTTTATGGACATTATGTTAAGGGACAAGGACCAGAACCTGAGAGTAGAGGAAATAGACATCCCGGACAACTCCAGAGTTATAGCCAAAACCATCGGTGAAGTTGATTTTCTTACTTTAGCCGGGCTATACCCCGTGGCTATCCAGACACCCGAGTCCAAGTGGGTTTACAACCCGTCTCCGAAATTAAAGCTACAGTCCGGCATGAAGATAATCATTATCGGAAACGCCGAGCAGAGACAGAAAATAGAGGCGATAGTTTAATTGCCATAGGGGTTATTAATCAAAAAAATTAAATAAAAAGTCAAAGTTAAAGTCAAGATCGAAGTCTTCGGGAAGGAATTGATTCTCCTTTATCTTCTGCAGCTCATAGTTGGCTATCAGTGGAGACATTTCCATTCTAATTTCTTCGAAAGCCTTATTGACTGTACTAATTTCTTTATAAAAAACCGCCGCTTCTTTACTTAAAATATCCTTTAGATATTGCACCTGTTTCAAACTCAAAAATTGCTTGTACTGTTGTGGGTTTCCGTTAACCCGAACAAATTTTTCAAAATCTCTAAATTGAGTTTTAAACTTGGCCAGGGCGTTCAGTTGCTCAAGATCTCTCATTGCTAAATTATAAGCTTCAACCGGTACCGGCATTTTATTGGCTTGTTCTTTTCCGAACTTTGCCGCTAAGTCCATTATTCTGTCACTTTTCTCACCCTGCTTTTCTAGTTCTTGCGATTTTTCCTCCATCTTCGCAAAAAAATACTCCTCTCTGCTGTGTGTGAACTTTTCTAATCTTGCCATTTGGGGATTTAGCTCTTCTATGACTTCCGGAGGAAATGACTTTTTAAAACGCAAGTATTCCCTTTGAACTAAATTCATGCGGGCGTCATTTGCCCCTCTGTGATAAGCCCGCTTCGATTTAAGGCCGTGCTCCTCGCGCAGGACATTTTCCACCTGAAATCCTCTCCAATAACAATATCGCCGCACTTGGCGCTATTGAGATATTTAAATTATTTTCCGGCCCATGTCTCCTTGCAACAATTTGGCGAGGTAGGAATAGACTTTAAGCTTATATTTCGGACTGCCCTCTATCTTTATCTTCCCGCTTTGATTGATCAGGGACTCCCATACCTGGCGCACATCGCCTTCCTGTTCCTTATTCATACCCACAGTGCTAACCGGTACGGCGCCGTCTTTCGATTTTTGGCTCATGGCTTCAGCCGTCAGTTTCTGGTGCTCAACTTCGCTGTCTTTCAGCAGTTTCATCATCATGTTGTAGTTTGGCGCCTTCGACATTTCCTGCGCCCTGAAATCATCGAACCAGGCGTATACTTCCCGGTCGATTGCATCCAGCATGTTAAACAGCTTCTGTAAGTTCCGGCCTTCTTTTTTATTGTCTTCAACGAAAATTTATGTTAAAAATAACGATGACCGCTATCTTAAGCGGTCAGTTACAACGACTGAACGTTCCATCTGTTCAGCACCCCATTTGGCAAGTTCATCAAGCACCGGCAGCAGGCTCTTTCCGGCTTCAGTTAGAGAGTATTCAACGCGAGGCGGTATCTCCATATATTGGACACGAATAATCAAGCCATTAGCTTCCAGCTCTTTTAAAGATTGCGAAAGCATCGTATTGGTTATGCCGGAAACTTTTCTTTTCAACTCGTTATACCGCAGCACCACGTTTTGTTTGAGTGCCCATATGATCGGAAGCTGCCACTTTCCTCCGATCAGGTTCAAAGCATATGCGACGGGACAGGCACTAATTTTTTCTAAAACTTCCCTATTATCATCCATGTTTAATTTTCCTATGCTCATAAAATACTGACTAAGACAGAAATAACTGAATACTTGATTTTCTATTTCTTTCTCATAAGATACTATCATAAACAAAAAAATAAAGTAAAGGAGTAAATGTTATGGATGAAATTCTAAAATTCCTGAATGATGCACCCCCAACGTTCTACATTGCCACTGTCGACGGTGATATTCCCAAGGTGCGCCCCTTCGGATTCGCTATGATTTTTGAAGGAAAGCTGTGTTTTTGCACAAACAACCAGAAGAATGTCTACAAGCAACTTAAAGCTAACCCCAATTTTGAAGTTTGCACCGATTTGAAAAAAGGCGAATGGCTGCGCTTAAAAGGTAAGGCCGTCTTCAACACCACCAAGCAATCCAAGCAAGCCGCGCTTGATGTTATGCCGATGCTCGGCAAAATGTACAGCGCTGACGATTCGATTTTTGAAATTTTTTATATCGAAGACGCGGAAGCAACGTTTTACAATATGATGGGCGCATCCAGAGCAATTAAGCTGTAGAGTCCTTTACTGAGTGACTTAAACGCCGGAGATGACAGGGAAGCTGTTGTTTTCGGCGTTTTTTTTGCATTTCCCAAGCGCAATCCTGGTTTTTATGCCTCAAAAAAAAGAAAACAGGTTAAATTACAAAATGCGTCGAAATATATCTAAATATTTGTTTACTTATAACGATAAAATATATAAGTCCATCTAGCAAGTGAGAAAGGGTAACCACAGAGCTGACGCACGAAATTGTTTATAGAGCTTACAAGATGAAAATCATCCTATAAAAAACCATATACTTTTTTGGGGGCGGTTTTTAACACTTACACTTGACTAGATTCAAGCATTATGGGAATGAAACATAAATTGTTCTCCGAAAAAAAGACAAACCGTTGGTATAAAACCTCAGTAAGTTATTACCAGGTCCTGTTCATGCATTCAGATTGTATGATTTCCCCTAATGTGTGTCAGGCGATAAGCCGAAGTTGATGGCACTCTTTACCGAGAATTTCGATTCGCTCTTTGTTTAACCAAGGACCACTGATCGTATCACGCAGGAGCCGAATGAACCCGCGAATCCCAATTTCCTGCACCTGTTCCATTAGGTCGATCGAATTTTGAGCTAATTCATTCAGCAGATGAGCCAGGTGCATGAGATAATGATACCCTTTCATGGCATTCCAGTTATGAGAGAAGATATGCGTGTATTGATACCCTTGCTCTTTTTCCTGTAATATGTCGTTTTCAATACCCCAGCGCTTCCTTCCCATCAGATTGTGTTGCTTCTCACGTAATTTGACGGTGGGATTCTCACCGTCAATGGCGTGAGAGTTGTTTTGCCAATCAGCCAAGCAAGTGAGAAATGTAACGCCACTCACATGGACCGCATATGCCATTCAT
>NZ_JAKOAV010000054.1 GCF_029478095.1 Pelotomaculum isophthalicicum JI
ACAATGAATGGCATATGCGGTCCATGTGAGTGGCGTTACATTTCTCACTTGCTTGGCTGATTGGCAAAACAACTCTCACGCCATTGACGGTGAGAATCCCACCGTCAAATTACGTGAGAAGCAACAGGATTCATCATGAGCAGCCAGTTCAAAGACCAGATCATAACTGCCGTCCGGATTTTTGCTCGGCCGCCACTTCTTGAGAATGGTCCCTTCTCGGTCAATGTGGTCTTGCACGGCATTATCACACCAGGTAAAAAATCTTTCCTGCAGGTCATTAAGGTACCCTAACATATTGGATCCTCCCACGTGGTTCGTTTCGTGTTATTACTAACATTACGCGAGAGCATAACACTTCAGGCCTTCATCGTACCTTACGAATCTTTGCCTTGACGAACTATTAAGGTGTCTTGACACTTCAGACGGGGTCAGGCCTAGAACCTTAGCGATCTCTCCGGTTGTAAGGGGGCCTTCCCGCAAGAGTGAGACAATTTGGCTTATTGACAATTTTTCTGCAATTGTTTCTTCAAACAACCTGTTGAACTCGTCACTGGTGAAAAATTTTTGATACTCTTCCTCTGATCTGAAAGGTACTCTCAGTCTCTCCCTTTCCACCAGCCTAATGTAAGGGACTAGATTTGTAACTGCTTCAAGTTTGGACTTTAATGCATTTTCGTCAATTCCTTCACTTTTGCCAAGAGGTCCTAACTTCTCTATCTCCACGCTGAATTCATTCATAATATTGGCAAAACGGATTCCTTCACCGGCAGATACCCATTCAATCCTTAATCTATTGGGATTTATTCCTATGTGCTCCATTAATTTTTTACATAACTGAACCATGCCATATGCATCGTAATTTCCATTAGTAATATAATGACAGTCGTTAAGATGACAACCGCCGACAAACACCCCGTCTGCTCCCTTTGAGAAGGCTCGAAACACATGTTCCATGTCGACTCTGCCGGAGCACATCACCCTAATAAGCTTTATATAAGGGGGGTATTGAAAACGGGAAACTCCAGCAAGGTCAGCGCCTCCGTAACAGCACCAATTGCATATTATACCTAACATCTTTGGTGTAAACTTAAAACCTGTGCTCATTCTTATCACACTCCTGAGGTAGTAATTATTGCGCTTCTAAGATGACAAACACCAATAAACATTCCATAAGTATTTTTTAAGAAAGCTCTGAGTACATATGCCAAATTAACTCCGCCGGCGCACATAATGCGTACAAGTTTTGTGTGTGTCGCATATTGTTGTCTGGAAACTCCAGACAAATCAGCAACACCATATGCTCAATAATCTCGCGTAAAACCTAAGAGCATTGGTTCAAACCTAAATTTTGCACTCATGCTTATCTCACCTCCTCACTCTTCGTGAGCAATTCATCACGTCCCCTATATTCTCATAGCTACTCAATCATATAACTATGATGATAATTCAATAAAAAAAACAAGAAACCTTTATTGGATACATAGAAATATTTTATCGTCATTTAAGATGAAATAAATTATCTTTATTTGGACTTTGTACCGCTGAAGCAACACTACCAGGGGATGACCCATGATCAGCCACATGGCTAATATGTAGTTACGCATCACAAATAAATATTACTTATGATATGTATATAAATCATAAATTTATTTTCTTTGCCATCGATAGTATTTAACTATACAATAAATATTAATATTTGCTTTATTAAGCTACTACACAGGAGGGGGTTATATCCAATGAAAGAAAAGGTACAGGAAGCATTGAATAAAGTCAGACCTTTTCTCCAAAGAGATGGCGGAGATGTTGAGCTTGTTGACGTTACCCCTGAAGGGGTAGTACAAGTTAGGTTAAAGGGAGTCTGTGGAACTTGTCCAGGCGCTACCATGACCCTAAAAAACGGAATAGAGCGAGTTCTTAAACAAGAACTGCCTGAAGTAAAAAGTGTTGTCGCAGTTTAAGGATTTGTTGAATTTGAAGGACCTCCAAACTTGCTGATGCCTACTGCCAGCGTAAAGCCTACTGAAAGAAAAAGCAGGGAATCTGGCCGGCCTCTTTAGAGACACCGTATGAAACAAGGCGGAAGTTGAGGTCGGCAAATGTTTTTTATAGTGGACGGCGACGATAGAAGGTGATCTAAAAATGAAACACCTGATTATCGGGACTGCCGGTCACGTCAACCACGGTAAAACTGCCCTGGTAAAAGCTATGACTGGTGTTGACACTGACCGGTTAAAAGAAGAAAAAGAGCGGGGTATTTCGATCGAGCTTGGTTTTACCGCCCTTAAGCTGCCGGGTGGACCCAAGTACGGCATTGTTGATGTGCCCGGGAATGAGCGCTTTATTAAAAATATGCTGGCCGGAGCCGGCGGCTTTGACCTGGTGCTTCTAGTGGTTGCCGCGGATGAAGGAGTAATGCCCCAGACCCGTGAACATCTGGACATCATCCAGTTGCTTCAAGTGAAAAAAGGTGTTATTGTCCTGACCAAAGCCGACCTGGTGGATGAAGAATGGGTTGATTTAGTAAAGGAAGAAGTGCGGGATTTTTTAAAGGGCACTGTTTTAGAGGATGCTCCTTTGGTAACAGTATCAGCAGTGGCCGGTCAAGGCATAGACAACTTGCTTGAGTTGCTGGAACGTGTGGCGGAAGATACTCCGGCTAAAACCACAGCCGGTCCGCCAAGACTGCCTGTGGACCGGGTGTTTTCCGTCACGGGTTTTGGTACAGTGGTTACCGGGACGCTTGTAGCGGGTGAAATCCGGGTTGGTGATTCAGTGGAAGTACAGCCCCAAGGACTGATCACACGGGTGCGGTCTCTCCAGTCGCATGGAGAAAAAGTTGAATTTGTAGTGGCAGGGCAGCGGGTAGCGGCAAACCTGGCCGGTCTGGAAGTGGAGCAGATCAGCCGTGGAAGTGTGGTAGCTGGTGTAAACAGTCTTAAATCTTCATACCATCTGGACGTGCATTTGTCATTGCTGAAAAGTGCCGCCAAGCCGCTGAAAAACCGGGCACGAGTTCGTTTTTATCTTGGTTCCGGACAAGCCCTGGGCCGGGTTGTGTTACTGGATCGCGAGGAGCTTGAGCCGGGTGCGATGGCTTTTGCTCAGATTGTGATGGAAGATAGGACGGTCGCAGTCAAGGGGAACAGGTTTGTGATCCGCTCTTATTCACCAATGCGGACAATCGGTGGAGGAGTTGTCATTGACCCGGCGCCGGAACGCAGGCACAAACGCTTTCGCAGCGAAGTCCTAAAGGCTCTGGAAACCTGGGAGAGAGGTACGCCGGCTGAGATTTTGGAACAATATTTGCGGGGAAATCCCGTGTTGCCTGAATTGGCGGACGCGGCGGCAGGGACAGGGCTACAAGTTTCTGAGACCGAAGAATTGGCCCAACAGCTTGCCCTGCAGGGTAAGGTTAAAATAGTACCTGGCGACGGCAAAGCTTACCTGATGCTGACCGAAGTCTACCGGCGCATGGCTGGTGAGTTGCAGCAAATGCTGGAATCCTACCACCGCGAGTATCCCCTGCGGGAAGGATATCCTAAAGAAGAACTTCGTTACCGGAAATTCCCTGTCTTGAATAATAAAGCTTTTCAATTTCTGATTGAAACCATGGAAAATGACCAACTGGTCCGTTGCACGGCTCAGGCGGTCGCCAGCCGGTCATTTGTCTCAGAACCAGGTCCGGAAATGAATTTAATAATTGATAAGATTAGGAAGGAATTAGCCGAAGCAAGTTTTCAGCCCCCGGCATGGAGTGAACTGACCGCTGCGGCGGGCTTAAGTAAGAGCGCTGGTTCGGAACTGTTACGGTATCTTTTAAGAACCGGTGAACTAAAAAAAGTCGGTGAAAATCTTTATTTTCTTGATGAAACTCTCAATACGGCCAGCCGGGTAATCGCCGGCTTTTTGCATCAAAAAGGTGAGATGACAATAGGTGAGTTGCGCGATCTTTTGCAGACTAGCCGCAAATATGCCCTGCCCTTGCTTGGATACTTCGACAAGGAACGGATTACCAGGCGGTTAGGTGACAAACGGCTGCCCGGCAAAGCCTTGGGCTGACAAAGGGTAAAAAAATTCCACCTCAACTAGAACTCCCTGCATCATAGATGTCGCTGGGACTCTTCATACGGGGGGAATAAAGATGGTTAAGATGGCTCAAATAATATTATTAAAAAAATGTACGCAGAAAAATATAATTTGACTAAGCTAACTTTTTAGCGCCAACTTTTTGGCCACCCCAAAAGTTACTCGCCTGATAACTCGCGAAGGTGTAGTTTTAAACCAGCTTGGTTCGAACCTTCCTTTACCTTCTCAAATATATCATAATAATATTAAATAAAACAAATAAAACATATTTATAATTATTTGATCTTGTATAAAAATAATTTAGATTTTTGATCTTTCCCTGGAATTGAATGTGGCAGCCCTGGGGGGGAGTGATGCACATGTGATTGAGCAGGTGGGAAAATTCGCCACCTGGGTGCCGGACTGGGTGAAGGATGAAACCGGTTTTATTCAGGTGGTGAAAAAGGGGTTAACTTTACCTGCCGTCTATGAAAACGGATCCTATAAAATTTTCCGAGACAGACTTAATGTACATTTTTAAATGAATGTGGCGTAACTTTTGGGTATCAATTTAAAAATCTACCAAGAAGTAACACCACCATGTGTCGGCATTACTTCTCGGTCAGTGTAACATCAAGATAAGCTATACGTTTTGAAATATTTAATTTTCCAAATGTATCATACAGTTAAATTATTCAGCAATCTTAAGCGCGTAAGGTAGCTATTAGACGTTTAGGGTTCAGTAGCAAATCCAGCGCATCATTAATATTATTTACCACTATGTCTGCTCTTCTTATGGCTTCCGCGCTGCAACCTTCTTTTCCAATAACGGCAATACCCAGAACGGCCTCCTCCAGCATGTGGACATCATTATAACCATTGCCTACGGCTGCCGTATTATCCTTCCCCAGTTTGAGCAAATACTCTTTTTTATCTTGGCCTCCCCGGTTGGCATCCACCCGACTGAATTTAGTTCCTAATTCAGTCGCAACATCAGCTCCCCGGCCTAAGGTATCGGCAGTCAACAGGTGGATGTCAAGTTTATCTTTTAGATTTTTAATTCGCTCTTTTACACCGGGGATTAATTGGCCATCCACTGTCAGAGTGCCATTTACATCAAGCATAAGATGATGAAGCTCCAGAACCAGGTTTCTCCCCGGAAGGGTCAGGTCAATCATCCTTCATTACCTTCCCTTCTTTAACACTGATGTCTCAGCCATTTGTTATTTATCCCCGGTATTTATTTATCACCTATGATGTTCATGATCATGCCCACCGCAAGCATGATTACACCCTATCGAACTGGTTACCAGTTGTCCGCTTGAAAAATCAGAAGCTACTTTTTCGGCATCTCCCGAAGCACCTGTAATAACCTCTAACCCCACTGACTTAAGTGCATTTGCCATAGGGGGTCCCATACCACCGGCAATTATTACCTCTACTCCTTCCATGGTAAACAAATCTGCCAATCCACCATGATTATGCTGGAGATCACTACTTGAAACTATTTGCTTTTCGCCTATTTTACCATCTTCAACGTTAAAAATAACAAATTCTTTGCTGATGCCGAAGTGCTCGTTAATCCTGCCATGGTTATAAGGCATCGCTATTTTCATTACTTCAACCCCTTAATTTTTAATATCGTAGGAAATCTCTAAGGCGTATTGAGTCGTGACATAATAATACCCGAAGGTTAATCTATTTTTTCCATACCTTCTTTTAAATACCGATGGGCTAAATCAACATAAAGTTGCTTAACCCTTGTCCAAAATTCGACGTCTCTGGGTTCAGTGTTTCTAATTATACGGGCCGGATTACCAGCCACAACAACTTTTTCGGGAATACTCTGTTTATTCTTTACTACACATCCCTCGGCGACAATGGCCCAGCAACCCACTATGGCATTGAGACTCAAAATTGAACCCATACCGATTAACGCATAGTCTCCAATTTCATCTGCATGAATTATCGCTCCGTGCCCTAAGGTGACACTTTTGCCGATCCGGCAAGTGCCGCCAGGGGGTGCATGAATAACCGTACCCTCCTCCACAGCGGTGCCAGGACCAATTTCGATAGTCCCGTAATCACCCCTGATGACAGTACCGTGGCCTATATAGCAATTTTCACTAATTCTAACGTCACCGATGACCATAGCCAGCTCACTCACGTAACCTCCCGCACCAACTATTGGCGTTCTACCGGAGAATCGATACAGTGACATATACAGCCTCCAATTTATTAAATAATTCGAACCATTGAGTTATCGTATAAGATATGGAATCTTAAATATACTTACCTGCCGGTCCCAATCACCTCCATGAGCATCTCCTTCCAACCCCCAACCTTCAATTACATTGATTTCATCGACGCTTGTTTTTTCTATACCTTTATCATCACTGACATTAACGGAAAGAATTTTACCTGCGGTAAAGCACCCCCTTATTTTTCACTACCAGCTCTCTTTATCTTCGTCCGGCGGGTGAGTGATGAAGTACTCTCGCTCAAGAAGTTCAGGATACTCCTCCGGTATGGGTACTGTAAGTTTGTAGTCTGTTTCATCGCGAATCAGTTTGCATACCAACTCATAACTGCCGTCAGGATTCTTGCGTGGCCGCCACCGTTTGAGCATGGTTCCTTCGCGTTCAATGTGGTCTTGCACCACATTATCACACCAGTTGAAAAAGCGTTCCCGCAGGTCGTCGATTTGCTCCACCATTATCGGATCCTCCCACGCGGTTCGTTTCGTAGATAAAATCGATAAAAGCCGTTGTCTTAGGACGTTATGGTCATTGTTTCGTAAATATATATACAACATAAAATCTTTTATGTCAATAATATTATAATAATAATATTAAGTAAATTTAAATATTAGCATCTAATCAACCTCAATGCATTCTTATAATTATTTTACAGCTTTATAATGGCCTCACCATACAAGAACGATGTAATTTTTGCTCGGGTTAACCGTTTATAATATTAAACCATATATCTTAAAATACCATGAAACCTATTAGTATATTTCAATACTTAAACATTAACAATCTACAATAGCTGCATGTATTAATGCAACAAACTTATAAATCATATTTATAAATGGATAATTAAGCGTGCGACAAGATTACGACAAATCAATGTTAAATATTGACACTGTTGATATTTAATTATATAAAAAGCCAGGGAACATTTAACATGTTACCCTGACTTTTTATAATTAAATATCTCATTGCCATTGTCTTATAAATTTAGGAAAACACCTATTCCCCTTTTACTTTCCGCAACATTTTTTATATTTTTTGCCGCTGCCGCAGGGGCATGGATCATTGCGGCCTATTTTAGCGCCTGTCCTTATATTATAAATATTTGAATCTGTTTGATTTAACTTAAATGGCTCCGCCGGCATTGGTTTTAAGTGTTTCTTTTCTTCCTGGGAAAGCTCGTTGGGAGTATGACCCTTGAGTATCCACATTCGAGTATGATTGCAAAGTTCCGTCAGCTTGGCGGTCAATTCCCGCACCATATCAAATGAAGGGAACTCCAGCCAGCTTCCCAGATATTCTATCATCCTTGTCGGCATCATATCCAGATTGATCATATCGATTAATTGCAGCATCATCTCATTAATTTCTTCATCAGATAAATCATAGTATTCCAGAAGAAAGCGTATTAATTTGCTCATCGCCGGGGTTCTTTCAATAAAATCAGGCTCGCCGGCTTTTAACAACTGTTGCTTTGTGAATGGATAATAGTGAACACCTGGTCTCATTTTTTGCTCATCAATAATTTTCTTCGCGTCAAAAACCCTATGGTCTTGATAACCATAGGCAGATAACATTATTTGTCCATAATAATCACTTGCGGCAGACAACACACCAATATATCCCACCAGGTCTGCTTCCTGTCCGGTAAGCTGGTTAATCATTTTATTTATACTCAAAGCGCCCATGACACCATAATAATAAAGTAATCCCTGCGTTAGCTTTATCCATTCCGTATTACGCCGCACAATTGATTCAAGTTCATTTCCGTCAATTTCTTTAAAAATATTCATAAGTTCCAAGGGCATGCATAAAATCTTTTGATCATGGTGAACCCCCGGAAAAGCAATACCATATCTTACAAGTGATTCAACTTTAAATATAGGGATACCATTAGCCGTTACACAACCTTTATTCTTTAACATTCTTTTGGCCAAACTATATCTTTCCCGGTCAAAAGTATAGATTATATTCTTAAATTTTGCAGGTATCAAATTAACAAGCTTACAAATCAGCTCTCCTTTTTTCAGTGAACTCAAGTTTTTAAAACCGAGGGTCTGACGAATTTTACTGAGCTCATTTTTTGATAATCTTCTTAAAGCATCAGAGAGATTGCATGGAATATTAATCTCTCTCCACAGCCGCTGTTCCCTTTTTTCTTGTAACTGCCGGCTATAATCTTTCGCCTTTTCCAAGGCTTCTAATAATGCATTCTGTGTTATTTCATCTATTCTACTATCCATAAAACATCACACTTTCTCTTTGCGAAAATTATTTATTGTATAATAAATCGCCAGATCTCAAACTGACGGTGTAGAGTAAAGCTGTGTTCTATTTTTCTTCATCTTCCGGTAAATCGCCGAACAGTATACGCATATTTGAGACCAAATTTACAGCCGCTTGCGGATTACAAAGTTCCTGAGAAATGTAGCTTTTAATTTTTGCCAAATCATCTCTGGCTTCGGGCGAAATTTTTAGCTTATTCATCCTCGATCCCAAGTTCTGCTTCCACTTCCTCGATAGTCATCCATCCCTTTTCTTTTCCGGTCTGCTCTCCCTTGGCAAGCCGCGACATCAGCTTCAGGGAAGCCTTTAATTTTTCATATTCGTTAATATCCAAAATAGCAAATTTCCCTCTGCCATTTTTGGTTAAAAATACTGGTTCGCCTATGGAAACATCTCGCAGGACTTCATTGTAATTCCTTAAATCGGAGATGGGTTTTATTTTGGGCATAATAACAGCTCCTTTCGCTGCTGTTATTATTGTATCCATATTATTCGTAAAATACAACAGCAATATTAAACCCATTGAGTAACAAAACATCTCTACCAGCTTATCTAATTTACTCCTTTTGAATTATCGTGATTATGTACTTCCACCCGGTGCTTATTGCTTCACTGCGCGATTGATCTCCTCAATATACAGTTAAGAAACAGTTCAACTCTCGTATGGACAATTTTTTATCAAATACGAATTAGGAAAAATATTACGTTCTGCCAACTTTCATAAAGAAAAAGGATTTACCTGTCTTCACCTTTTCAAGTTCATTTTTCTACTTGTCTTTAACGGTAAGAACTTCGCCTCCATTTGATATGCATGCTTAAAACAATGAAAAAAGTTCTATACACCTAAAAGAGGAAAGATGACCAAACCAACAACCATTCTCCCACCTGCATCCTACATGTGTTTCCTTTGCAGCTTTACTACGCACTCAACGTGGCCCGAGACACTCAAACTAATGTCTTAAGTCAAAATTTGGTACCATACGTTCAAGGAAACAGGTCAACCGATTTTATGCGTTTTCTAAGGTATGTGGAAACATTTCAACGGTTTTACTGTTCGTGGGAACATATCAACCGCATGTTAACCACTCCTTATCAATACCTATATCAACAATATTATTATATTATGTTCTAATTATAAATCAATTCAATAGTAAGAAAACTTACGATTATAACTAGTTTTAGACGGCATGGTCAACAGAAAGAGCATCCCTTCAATTTTGAGAAAATCGAAAGGATGCTGTCTGAATTCTCTATTTAATCAAACTTCCTATCATATAATAACGCTGCAATCAGTACTACAAATATCGAACCCGCATTATGAACCAATGCACCTGTTGTAGGAGTCAACCATCCCATAAATGACATTAAAATTGCCACGAAATTTATAAATAGTGACAGGGAGATACTGAATTTTATTGTTCGCACTGTCGCATTGGAGAGCCGTTTTAGATACGGAATTTTTGAAATATCATCGCTCATAAGGGCAATATCAGCGGCGTCCACAGCAATATCGCTACCCATGGCTCCCATTGCTACACCTACTGATGCAGTCTTAAGGGCAGGAGCGTCATTCACACCGTCTCCTATCATACAAACAGCTTTGCCTTCCTGTTGCAATTGTACAATGTTCTGCACCTTCTCCTCTGGAAGTAATTCTGCCCGAACAGAGGTAATGCCTACTTGATTTGCAAAATAATCCGCTGTTCTACGGTTGTCACCAGTAAGTAGTACAGTCTGTGTATCCATTTTACCAAGCTCAGCAACCATCTCTTTTGCCGTAGAGCGCAGTACATCGGAGAGACCAACCACACCCACGCAAATCCCGTCTGCAGCCGCCAGAATCGAAGCTTTACCCTGATTACGCAAAGTATCTAGAGTATCACTAACCTGTTTTGGAATATCAATTCCATTTTCTATTAAATATTTCTCGCTGCCGCAGAACAGATTACGACCAGAGACGTTGGCATAAATTCCTTTACCAGCTTCCATACAAAACTCTTTAACATCTTTCAAAACGAGGTTTTTTACTTTGGCATGTGCGACAATTGCCTTTCCTAATGGGTGTTCGCTACGAGATTCTGCCGAAGCAATCAAAGTAAGTAGCTCATTTTCATCCAGTTCTTTCGAGAAAGAGATCATGTCACTAACCTCAAGTTTTCCAAATGTAAGGGTCCCAGTCTTATCAAAAGCAATTGTATCTACCTTGCCCATATTTTCCAGTGCCTCACCGGATTTGATGACAACCCCATGTTTGGTGGCCTGACCGATAGCGGCCATAATGGCAGTGGGCGTAGCCAAAACCAAAGCACAAGGGCAAAAGACAACCAATACGGTAACAGCACGGACGATGTCCTGTGTAACAAAATACGTTACAATGGCAATTAATAATGCTACTGGCACAAGCCAGGTTGCCCATTTATCTGCAATACGCTGAATAGGCGCTTGTTTGTTTTCTGCATCCTGAACCATACGAATCAGCTTTTGCAAAGAGCTATCCTCGCCAACATTAGTCGCTTCCATGTCGATTGCTCCAAAACGGTTGATGGTTCCACAGAAAACATTATCACCGACTTCCTTGTCCACAGGCAATGACTCACCAGTCATGATGGCCTGATCGACAGATGTATTTCCACTGATGATTTTTCCATCAACAGGAATTGCTTCTCCAGGAAGAACTCGCAAAATATAACCCACTTTGATTTCTTTTGCGTTGATCATTTCTTCTTTCCGATTAATAATTCTGCGTCCTTGTTGCGGAGCAAGGCTGATGAGCTCTTTTAGGCCCTTTTTAGATCGTTCTGCGGTTTTATCCTCCAGAACCGCACCAATCGCCATGATAAATGCAACTTCACCAGCGGCGAAAATGTCCCCGATGGCAATAGCCGCGATCATTGCTATCGAAATCAAAAGTGCAGAAGATATCTTGCTCATGCCTTTGTTATAGATGATTCTCCATATTGCAAGATATAAAAGCGGAATCCCGGAGATGATAACCGAAATCCAAGCCGGGTCAGCCGGAACTTCTATTTTCATCAGCATAAGAATCAGGCTTGCAACCAGAAACACGCCGCCTACTATCGTCATAGGTACTCCAGCTAAAAAATCATTAATCTTTTTTACCATATAAAAACCTCCTGTTGCATTATTGGTTAAGCAATGATACAATCTATTTGTTATCGAACATATTGTTCATTATCATTATAAGATTGTTTATTGCGATAAACAATAATCAAAATGGTCACTTTGTCAGTTACCGAACATTTTGATTTAGTTTGTTCAGGAGGATTTATGATGGACAGAAGACAACAAAAAACAAGAGACGCTATTTTCAAGGCATTCAGTACAATTCTTGAAACAAGGCGGTATAGCAATATTACAGTTCAGGAAATCATTGATGGTGCGAACATTGGTCGAAGTACTTTTTATGCTCATTTTGAAACAAAAGACGAGCTTCTCAAAGCAATGTGTACCGATATCTTCAGCCATGTATTTTCAGACGAACTCATGTCAGAAAAGACCCATGACTTTTCAGTTGGTAGCAACGATCTAGAAGCTAAGCTCACACATATCCTTCATCATTTGAAAGATAGCGAAAAGAACATTGTGGGGATTCTATCCTACGAAAGCGGTGAACTCTTCATGAGGTATTTTAAGGAATACCTTACAGAGATGTTCTCCAAATATTTAAAAGAGATAGAAGTGAATGCTCCTCCTGATTTTGTATTGAATCATCTTGTAGGTAGTTTTGCCGAAACAGTAAAGTGGTGGATTGACAACCGTATGAAATATACGCCCGAAGAAGCTGCCCGGTATTATATAGAGGTTAGCTGTGTTAATAGAATTAAAGACCAATAAGATTAAAAAACCACATTCATGAATCACTATAGATTCTCAGATGTGGTTTTTCTATATTGGTTAAATAAATTGACAGCCAATCCATTTCATAATCCTATGTCAATCTCACCCTAGACTTAAACTCAACAGCAATTTATTGAACCCAACCCCTTTTTCGCATTGCAAATAGTATTTTGAAATCTTCTTTGCATTTCTTCCTCTAAATCATTATCGTAGTCCTTAGTGTGCTTATACATTGCATTAATGAAATCATCAAAGTAATGCATATTTCGGCCGCATCCGGACACCCATTCCGGTAGCATCCGGACAGCGTAACGGCAACATCCGGACAGCATAACGGAATTATCCGGACAGCATTTCGGCAACATCCGGACACCTTGTCGAGTT
>NZ_JAKOAV010000055.1 GCF_029478095.1 Pelotomaculum isophthalicicum JI
GCTGCTCCTGACATAATGATTGTCGGCGCAACCTCCGGCTGCACACGTCAATTATTGTCTCAGATTACCGCCCCCTTTGGCAAGAAAAAACTATTCATTTCCCGATAGGGAAACTGAGCGGCAACAGGCTAGGCGCTGCCCAGAAGTAATTTTGATGATGGGTATTTGATACTTCTTAGCTACCAGCGCGACAGTCTCCAAAAATTCCGGAGTTACCATACCCGCCGGTGTGCGGGGTACTATTGCGTAGGTTTTCTTATCCCTTTGAATAAAGGCTCCGCGGGGAATATTTTGTTCCGGCATTTATCATTCCTCCCTAAAGTGATACAAATTAAAATTCGTTGTTCTCCCGCCGTCTCCTTCTTCTAACAACAGATGGTAGCCGACCCGGCTCTCATTAATCAGCTAATGCATTTTGTCTATAGAGAAATCAAGAGTATATATTAATTGTATTGTTACCGTCCCATTCAACTTTGTAGCCTAATGCTTCTAATATGAATCTTAGAGGCACCATTACGCTGTTCTTTATGATTATGGACGGAACCTCAAGTTGTACGTCTGTGCCATTGATGGAAGCAGTATTGTTGCCAACAATAAATTTAATTATTTTATTATCTTTTGTTGCAATAACTGTCTGTGTATCAGGGAACCAGTTTACCTCTGCTCCAATCGCTTCAAAAATTGCTCTTAGTGGAACAAGCGTGTGGTCATCTTCAATGATCGGTGGCACATCAAATTCCAAGGGATTTTGGTTGAGTAGGACTTTAATCTGTGGCAAAACATTAATTTCTGCTGTAAATGTTTTTAACGGCATTCTTGATTCCCATGGTCTGATGTACCAAAGACATATCGTTGTTTTTCCGGTTTTTGAAGCTTTATAAGACCAACATTCTTTTTCCTCAGCGCCGATAATAGGTGGTTTTTCTGCTAGGGCTTGTGTATTACGAAATTCGTGCCCTGTTTCTTCCATTATGTAAGAATCTGGTTTTGTACTGTAATTCCATGAATAACCTGTTGATGGATTACTATCTAGAATCAAATCTACAGTTTGTTCTTCTTGTATGTACAATACTTCTCCATTATTATTTTCGTTTAAATAGATTTGTCCTGCTGTAGCATTAACCGGATTCATTAAACATAATAACAAAAACAGTAATAATAAATATTTATTCATTATTAACCCACCTTTTATATTAGACGTGTTTAAATAAATGTTGGTTCAGCCTAAAGTAATTATAATCTGCGAGACGAGTAGAGGTATGTTGTGCGATTTGGTAAAAGGAATGTGCGGGGTGGCTGCTGTGGCAGCATTGATTTAACACTAAAGTGGTAGATAATTTAACCAATAGGATTATTGTCTAATCTTTTTTTTGATAATACAACTAGAAAAACCTTTTTGCGCTTGGCCACTCTCAAGAGTGGCTTTTTCTTTCTCTTGGCAGAATAATTTCCCTCCCCGCTGAACTATATAATGGACCCAGAAAATCGGACAGCCAAAAGTTGTAAATACTAAGAAGCCCAAATTCCTGCTTGTAACGCTTAATTTTGAGATCATGCTATATCTTTAAGTTTTAATGGAGCAATATAGCTGTTTCCGGAACAACGAAGTTGAGATATTGGCAGGGCACGTATCAAAAGATCATGTACACTTATTGGTATCAGTACCGCCGCATCTGTCAGTGAGCAAGCTTGTGCAATATATAAAGTGGTATAGTTCAAGGAAATTGCTGATGGAACACAAGGAACTAAACAAACAGTTCTGGGGACAATACTTATAGGCGAGAGGATATTTTGCGGCAAGCAGCGCAAATGTCACAGATGAAGTAATTATGGAATATATAAAGACCCAGGATATGGAAGAAAACCAGAGGGCGGATAGTTTTACGCTAGGAGATTTTTAAGCCGCTTTAGCGGCTATTACCAACCAACCTGCTTTAGCAGGTTGTGGTTGAGTTAGTTGACCAAAGCTATGGGGCTTTTGTTTGTTTATTGAAATGTTTGCTGAATATACACAAAGTAGACACAACTTGGTAACACTTATATGTTAATATTAAAATGATGAAGGCAACCGGTTAGCTGCCGGATTAATACACCCTTATCAACAACCACACATCTTTCTCCCGCAAAGCTCGTCTTTTATTAAGGCGGGCTTTCTACTCTCCAAAAATTATTCTCATTTCAGCAGAATGCTACATTATTTACCGCGAACATATATTTGTTCTTGGGGGTGATTATATGTCCCGCATGGAACTGCTTACAGAGATAGAGCGGCTGCGGGCTGAAATGCATGGGCTGTATGTCGCGGGGGTTGGCTATGATAAGGTGTTAGAGATTAACCAGAGGTTAGATAGGTTGATAGTGAAGTTAATAAGAATATCGCTGGTTAGGGCGCTATAATTTGATATCTTTATTCAGGTGGCCAAAATATTCCTAATATCATGAATGTAGGATATGGATACCTTGTTCCAACTATAAAGTATGAGTCACGGTCGCCATACCAAAACTTATCAAGCCATTTTTCTTTTATTTTTTTCATAAGCGTCTTTGCATCGTATTTATACCGTCAGCCGCGAAAAGCTTCATATATTTCCCAGTCAATTAACAAAGATCATACCCTTTGCAATTTGGATCACTGCAAAGTGATCCCCATGACCAAGCTATACCGCCAACCCGTTGCACCTTGGTAAACATGTGACCTGCAGATGTAGATTACTTGATAACCTGCTGCAACCGCTTCAGATGCATGTTCCTCTGAGTGAGGTAAATTGGGCATTACCGCAAAAGTCATGGGGCAGTTGATGCTGAACATTTCCTTAACGCCTGTGGTATCAGCCCCGCCAAAATCATCAATAACAATAGCGATTTTTGGATCGTCAACCAAAACAGAGGTTTGCCTATATTTATTGGTAGTGGAGTTAAATATTATAAATAGCACAGTTATTGAAATTACAGTAACTATAATATAATATTTTTTTTCGCTTAATTATAAAAAACAGATATCTTCTTTTCATTAAACACCCAATAGTATTAATGTGAAAATTCTCTTTTAATACTACGCGAATATTAATGTTCTTATGTATGTCAACACCTTGCATGAGTCCAGACCCTCCCTGCTGCATTACCGCGAGCCAGGACCGCCGCGCTACCGGTGCGAGACTGAGCAGGGGTTAGTGTGCGATTTAGTGAAGGATCGGGTAGGGTGGGTGCTGGAGAGGGTTTGGGATTGAATCAGTAGCCATAAAACAAAAACCCGGTCCATTATTGGATCAGGTTTTTGCTAAGGAGGTCTATACGGCAATCGGAACCGTGGCTAATATAACTTATTCCGGTGGTTTAAAATGGGTGCATAACCATTGATTAACATTTTTATCGCTCTTGCATATTATGTAAAAAATCGAAAGGAGTGATATAGATGGCATTCGGCGTAGATGGTGCTGGTTGCGGCACCGGTTGCGGAACTGGTTTTGGTAATTTCGGGTTTATTATTTTCTTGATCTTCATCCTGCTCATCTTTGGTGTGAGCTGTTGCGGAGGTTGTATTTAAGTACGAATGTCTTATAAGAGGGGGGGATTTCCGTGTCTGAAGTTAAATCACAAGTAGTTAAATCTGAGGAAGCTTGTGGAATCGGTTGCGGTTGTGGTAGCCCAGCGTTCATAGTCTTCTTGATTTTGATCCTTCTCGTTTTTGGCGTGGGCTGCGGCTGTATCTAAACTATAAAAACCCAAAATTGAAGGATGTGTTTATAGCCACCGGTTTTATACGCCGGTGGTTATGATTTTGATAATAGTAAAAAATACTTGCGGATGTGAATATATTAGCGTAACCACGATGCCGGGGTCTCTCTTTTTTCTTAGAAGGATAATTTTCCTTCCCTGCCGAACTACTCCCCATATTCATGTGCAAGAAAAAGGAACTTCGATGTCTACAACTTTGGCGTATTGAATAGCTGAATAGTATTGTTAAAGTACATTGCACTGGAGGGACTAGTTATTTTTGGGTTTGGAATAAATAATAAGACGGTAAAAGAACTTCGAAAAAACCAGGGCTTAACAGTCAAAGAACTTGCTCACATTTTAAAGTTAGATACGATAGATATCATGAAAATTGATGATAAAAAGGTTAAAGATTTATCAGATCCTCTAAAAACAAAAATCATTCCCATATTAAGAGGAGATTACATTGATAAAATACCATGGTTATAAAAGCCGGCGTATTTCTGCCGAATTACTCCCCGAGGTGTTACCATGACCCGCCAGGAGCTTATGGAAGACATAGAGTCCTAGAGAGAGAAGCGCAGGTGCAGTATTTGCAGTTTTGGCGGTTTGATTAACTGGAGAGGTTTACTTCAAACATAAGAAAAGCCGCAGCGTAAATGCGCCACGGCTTACCGGTAGAAACGCTATAACTTATTTGTTATCTTTTACTTCTAAAGCTGTTTGTAAGCTTTCTCTTAATCTTTCAACTTCGATTTCGCCACAAATTATAATAACAATACTATCTTCAATTGTAATACGGCAGCCACATTCTTTTTCTTCTTCGCATCCCATTCATGATTTCCCCTTTATATTGTTAATTCTGACACCATGCTCTAAATGTATGCTGAACGGTAAAGAATAGACCACATTTTATGGCGGCTTCGTGTCCGGCAATAAGCGTGATTGGCTGTCTGTAATGAGCTGGGGGGGGAGTGGGCACCAGTGGAAATGTGAGGAAAATAATAAATTATTTATTACGTGAAATAAAAACCCAGGGTATAAACCCCGAGGTTTTATTTTTTACCGCTGTCCTTCTTGGTACTTTCGAACGTTGGCGTTTTTTCGTTGATTCTACTGGGGGAAAGAAAGCAAATAAGGGGGGTTGGGGAAAAATAAGCCGTCAATTTAACCGTCATTAATGAAAAAGAAAAAGACTTCCACGATCCAGAAGTCCCTTGTAAATTTCTTTTTAAAAAGCGCCTTTTTTTCTTCTTTTCAATTTTTACTGATTTAGTTATTAGTGAATTGAATGGTGCCCGAGACCGGAATCGAACCGGTACGAGCCGCGAAGCTCGCAGGATTTTAAGTCCTGTGCGTCTGCCAGTTCCGCCACTCGGGCATATAGCGCTAAATCGCAAAGCTATTTTAGCACATCCAAAATTGGATTGTCAACCGATCGATCATCATGCCGCTCTATTCAATGAGAGGTATACTGTTATACAAGAAAGCAAAGAAGGAGTAAATGGTTGTTTGTAGAATCATGACTAAATATAAATGGTGAGGGGGAAATAATATGAACTTTGAGAAACTCAGAATACCGGTTGATAAACTAAGGCGAATTTGTAGCCGTGATGAGTTTGATTTTTGTAAAACAACTGTTGATGTTTCCCCGCTTGACGGATTTATCGTTCAGGAACGCGCGGTAAGGGCTATGCAATTTGGCCTGGCCATGAACGCACCTGGTTATAATATTTTTGTCGTCGGACCTTCGGGCACGGGCAAAGGCACTTACACACAGGCTGTTGTATCTCAGGTGGCTGCGGGTAAACCCGCGCCGGACGACTGGTGCTATATACACAATTTTAATGACCAGGATCGCCCTATGGCTGTTTCATTACCTGCCGGAGAAGGTTACGGCTTTCAAAAAGACATGGAAGAATTGGTGGCCGACCTGCGGGTTGCCATACCAAAAGCCTTTGAAGACGGTGATTATGAACAACAAAAAAGTTTAATTATTGAATCCGTTCAGCAAGAGATGGATGGTTATTTCCAGGCGCTTGAACAGGAAGCGAGGGAATCTGGTTTAAATGTGAAACAGACCCAAAGAGGAGTTGTCTTTATACCGCTTAAAGATAACAAACCCATTCCACCCGAGGAATTTGACCGAATTCCTGTAGAAGAACGCCATAAGATAGAAGAGAAAGGGCGAAGGCTGCAAAAAAAGTTTGATGAAACTTTGCATACCGGCCGGGTACTGGAAAAACAGGCCAAAGAAAAAATTGAAGAATTGGAAAAGCAAATTGCTCTATTTGCTGCAGGTCCCATTGTTGACAGGCTTTTGGCAAAATACGATCCATTTCCGCCAATTGTGGAGTATCTAAGAGAGGTATTAAGGGATATAACGAAAAACACTGTTACTTTTAAAAACCAGGTGTCTGAGCCGGCTGTGCCGTCTATTCCAGTCCAAATCCAGCAGGATGATGTTGATCAATATACCCGTTACAAAGTCAATCTTTTCGTTACGAACAATAAAAATGCAGGAGCCCCTGTTATAACGGAACCCAGTACTAGTTATTACAACATTTTTGGAAAGGTCGAATATCGCAGCCATGTGCTTTCTTCCTATACGGATTTTACAATGGTAAAGCCCGGAGCGATTCACCGGGCAAATGGAGGATATCTCATTCTGCAGGCTAAAGATGTTTTGAGTGACCCGTTAACCTGGGATACGCTGAAGAAAGCTATCAAATACAGGCAAGCTAAGGTAGAAAATATAGGTGAACAATATCGCCTTGTTCCGAATGCTACATTGAGACCGGAACCGATCCCGTTTAACGCAAAGGTAATTCTCATCGGTTCTCCGCATCTATATCAGCTATTGTATAGTATTGACGAAGACTTTCAGAAACTTTTTAAAGTTAAGGTTGATTTTGATACTGAAATGCCCCGGACTCCGGAAAACTTGCGCAAGTATGCTTCCTTTGTCAGTACCGTTTGCCGTGAAGACAACCTGATACATTTTGATTGGAGCGGTTTGGGCAAACTGACCGAGTACGGTTCTTACCTGGCGGGACATCAGGATAAACTTTCCACTCGGTTTAATGAAGTAATTGAGATCGTTTATGAAGCGGCGGCGTTTGCTCAAATTGAAGGCTCTTCCTTTGTTGAATCAAGTCATGTTCAAAAAGCTATAAAAGAGAGGAGATACCGTTCCAGCCGGATAGAAGAAAAATTCCAAGAGTTAATTATCAATAATTCAATAATGATCGATACTCAAGGCTGTGTTGTAGGGCAAGTTAATGGTCTTGCCGTGAGCGAATTTGGTGGTTATGTTTTTGGCAGGCCGGTTCGTATTACCGCAAGGACATATCTGGGACGTGGCGGTATTATAAATATTGAGCGTGAGGCGCAAATGAGCGGTAGTATTCACTCAAAAGGCATCCTTATTTTGGCCGGTTACCTGGGTGGAAAGTTTGCCCAGAAAAAACCGCTCGGTATTACCGCGCAAATTACTTTTGAACAATTATATGACGGTGTAGAGGGAGACAGCGCTTCCAGTGCCGAACTTTACGCGATTCTATCCAGCTTGTCAGGACTTCCTCTTAAGCAGTGTTTGGCGGTTACTGGTTCAGTTAATCAGTTCGGTGAGATTCAGCCAATTGGCGGAGCGACCGAAAAGATAGAAGGTTTCTTTGATATCTGTAAAGCAAGAGGTTTATCAGGAGAACAGGGTGTAATAATACCGATTCAAAATTTAGAAAATTTAATGCTGAAGGAAGAAATCCTTGATGCTGTGAATGAAGGTAAATTCCATATATACGCGGTTAAAGATATTGAAGAAGGCATTGAACTATTAAGTGGAGTTGCAGCGGGAAAAATGATGGAAGACGGTACCTACCCCAAGGGTAGTGTTATGGACCTGGTCGAACAAAAGATTAATGAGAATAACAATTAGTTACCCACAAAAGTTTAGAGACAGATAAATAGGTGACGGCAAAACTGAAGGAATAGTTATGTTTGCCGGCTCTCAAATAGCTTAAGTAATGCTTTACCAGACGCATCTTCTGGTGAATCCGAAAAAATTTCTATTGATTCATCTTTGTAATACCATTGATTGCTCTCTTTAATATAACCAAGGACGAAGTCTTTTTTAGCTCTTATTCTTAGTTCATCGAGCAGCCTGCCAAGACGGGGCAGCCATACCAGTTCACCCATTTCCCGGAGGGATAAGACTATTTTTCTCTCTCTTTCATGGCGGGAGATAATTGGTTCAATAATTTCTTCGCCTGCTTCACCGAAAACAATTGTAAGGTCACCTACTCTAGGTTCCCATGATAAGTACTTGGCCAGTTGCTTGGCCAGAGATAAGCTGAGCACCGTATAACCCCCTTAATTTATAGCTAAATAATTAACGGGTGATAATGATAAATGAATTATAACACAGAATCTAATAAATTTCTTTAAAGTATACTGAGGTTGTTTAATAGTTTGTCATACCCTTTTTTAGCGGTTTGATAGGGGTCTGTGATGAATACCGGTATCTATTTTATATATTTTTGGTCCAGCCCGGCAACGAAAACGAGGATCTTGGCTACCGCTTCATATAATTCCGGTGGTATCTCTTTTCCGATTCCCAGGTCGTACAAGGTTTTGGCCAGAGATTGGTCGCGGTACACCGGTACTCCGGTTTTTTTAGCTATCTCTTTGATCTTTTGCGCTTTTAGTCCTTTACCGGCAGCTACCACTATTGGCGCGCCATCTTTGCCTGGTTCATAGCGCAGAGCGGTGGCAATTTCTTTCCGTAAATCTTCCATAGTACTTACCTCAAATTTCTCTATTGAGCAAGTAAGCTTCAAACTTAGGGAGCAATTCATTTGTAAGCCCGCCAAGACCTGCGCGGGCCTGGCTGGTTAAGGATACTTCATTAAATCCGATTTCCTTTAAGGCGTCTCTTATTGGAGAGAAATTTTCCCGAAGGATTTTACTGGAATTTTCGTTTTCAGTAAAATATTTGACAGATAAAAAATTGTTTCTCCATGACAGATTTATCCAGATGTGGCCCATATTATCAGTATCGATGTGAACAAATATTTCTGTAACCGGCCTGTCAACGGTTGCGGAATCGGCCGCGTTTCTCTCGTTTAACCTGGCAAAAAATCTGGCTTCCGGAAAAAGCTCAGAACGCAGGGGCAGGGGGGTAAAGGCCGGTGAGTTGACAGTTGGTTCTATGATTTGCTTGGTTTCAACTCGCGTTGGTAACTTTTCAGGCTGGCTGTTATCCAGCGCTTCAAGCACTTTCTTGCCAAGAGCCATCGCATCACGTGTGCTTGCGGCGCCTTCCGGCTTAGGTGCGGGTGACACCTTGCTGATATTACGGTTGGTCATTTCAAAAAGTAAATTGGTTAATAAATTAATATTCATTGCTGCCAACCCCTTTCGATTAATCAGCCTATTTAAACAATCGACTCATCTATACTTTTTGTGAAGGGGGTAAGTTTTTAATAAAAAGGATTATAATGACAGAAGGAGAATGAATAAGATAGAGAATTTGGTGGTGTCTTAATGGATTTGCCGGTTATATTTACTACAGCTTTCATAATAGGCTTTTCGGGGGCTATGGTACCAGGGCCGTTGCTGACTGTGGCGATTGGTGAGAGTTTCCAATTGGGTTTTATCGCCGGTCCTTTGCTAATGCTTGGGCACGGACTTCTAGAAATAGCCCTGATCTTCGCGCTTGCCGGCGGACTCTCGGTTTTCTTGACTCAAACCCTTGTATCGCATATCATTGCAATAGCCGGGGGAATTTTCCTTGTTTATATGGGCTATGGAATAGCCAAGGACGCTTACATAGGGAAATTTTCATTTAACTTACAACAGGAAGATACAGGATCTGAGAGCACGGTAATAAGTGAGTCAAGTGCAGTTGCTGTTGGGAAAAGGAGAATGCGCGTTGTTGCGATGGGTATTCTGGTCAGTCTTTCTAATCCATACTGGACGATTTGGTGGGCGACTGTCGGTCTGGCTTATATAACTATGTCTTTGAACAGCGGTTATACCGGTCTAACAGTTTTTTTTACAGGGCATATCCTGGCTGATTTCACTTGGTACAGCCTGGTGGCCGCGGTAGTGGCCGGCGGCAGAAAGTTTTTAAGCGGTGGTGTGTACAAGGGTGTTCTTTTAGTCTGCGGCGTTTTTATGATTGGGCTGGGAGGCTACTTTCTTTACAATGGCCTTTTTGCATGAACATTTTAGCTTGCGGTAAAAATAAACCATGATAAAAAGGAGGAAGAATACTGTTATGTCAATAGTATATTGCGGAATATGCCCGCACCCGCCGATTGCCGTGCCGGAAGTTGGCCGGGAAGAATCCAAAAAGGTTGTTGCGACCCAACAGGCGCTTGTTGAATTGGGTAGGCGGGTTAAACAAAGCGGTGCCGAGACGGTCGTAATAATATCCCCGCATGCTCCGCTTTTTCGGGATGTGATTGCGATTAACCGGGTACCGGAGTTAATAGGGGATCTGGCAAGTTTTAGGGCGGGAGAACTAAAGTTTCGTCTGAACAACGACCAGTTGTTGGCTGACAGTATTAACGGCCAGGCTGCCGGTTTGGGTATTGATATTTTAGATCTGAATGAAGATATTGAAGAAATATATGATATCAACCTGGACCTCGACCATGGTGTTACCGTGCCTCTTTATTTTCTCCAAAAGGGTGGCGTGGATCTGCCGTTTGTTCATGTGTCTATGGCCATTGCGCCGGTAGAGAAGCTTTATCTTTTCGGACTCGCGGTGCGCCGGGCTGCAGAGTCGCTGGGCCGAAAAGTAGCCTTGCTGGCTAGCGGAGACCTGTCTCACGGACTGACTAAGGACGCGCCCGGCGGCTACCTGCCGCGGGGTAAAGAATTCGATGAAGAGCTTGTCCGGTTGCTTTCCATTCCGGATATCGAAGGCGTGTTAAAAATGGATCAATCCTTGGTGCAATTGGCTGGTGAATGTGGCTACCGTTCTATTGTCATGATGCTGGGGGCGCTGGATGGCTACGGTGTCAAAGCTGAGATTTTGTCTTACGAGGGGCCTTTCGGAGTCGGCTATATGGTGGCTTCCTTAGAACCGTCTGGAGAAAATATGGCGCAATCCATCCTGGCTAAAATGGAGGACGAGCAAAAAAATAAAATAGCGCTGCGCCGTGCGGAAGAAAGTTTCTTGGTGAGAGTTGCCAGGGAAACCCTGGAAAGACACGTTAAAGGCGAGCCCCCTGTGGATGTGTCAGGTGTACCTGATGAATTCAAGAAGAGAGCCGGCGTTTTTGTATCAATTAAAAAACGTGGGAGTCTGCGTGGTTGTATCGGTACCATTACGCCAACCAAACGAAGCATAGCCGAAGAAGTGGCTGCCAATGCCATCAGTGCCGGGATAAACGACCCGCGCTTCCAGCCGGTTGGTCAAGAGGAATTGGCAGACCTGGAGTATTCTGTTGATGTGCTTCAGCCGCCTAGGCCGGTCAAAAGCTACGATGAACTTGATCCTAAAAAGTATGGGGTAATTGTCCGGACCGGGCTGCGGAGCGGCTTGTTACTGCCAAACCTTGAAGGAGTTGATACTGTCGAAGAACAGGTTTCCATAGCGCGCCAAAAAGCCGGAATCAAAGAGTATGAACAGGCGGAGTTGGAAAGGTTCGAAGTAACCAGGTATAAATAATCATAAGGAGTTATTATAATTGCGAGAAGCTTTGTTTTATGAAAAAAAAGAGCAAAATTTGACTGCTTGCCGGCTCTGCCCGAAGCTCTGCACTATCCGGGAAGATAAGTCCGGTTTCTGCCGGGTGAGAGAGAATCGTAAAGGCACGCTTTACGCAGCCAACTACGGCAAAGTGACTTCTTATGGCATGGATCCGATTGAGAAAAAACCTTTGTATCATTTTTACCCTGGTTCTTATATATTGTCCTTTGGCACTATGGGGTGTAACCTGCGTTGCGGATTTTGCCAGAACTGGAGCATTGCCCACGGAGATCCTGATACGGCTGATGTTACACCGGAACAAGCTGTCAATATGGCCAGACGGCAGATAGCGGACGGCTACCCAAATGTCGGCATCGCATACACATATTCAGAACCTTTTATGTGGTACGAGTTCGTGTTGGATACAGCCCGGCTGGCCGGTAAGGCAGGGCTGAAAAATGTTCTGGTTACCAATGGTTACGTAAACGAGACTCCGCTGCGGGAAATTCTACCGTATATTGACGCCATGAATATTGACATTAAAGGTTTTACAGAAGATTATTACCGGAAAAGTTGCGTTGGCAGGCTGGAACCGGTACTGCGAACGATTGAGATAGCTTATGCTCAAAGATGTCATGTTGAATTGACCAACCTGCTGGTGACAGGTCTTAACGACTCTTCTGAAGAGATCGAAAAGCTGGTTGATTGGATTGTTTCCCTGGACCGGGAAATACCGCTCCATTTTTCCAGGTATTTTCCCAATTTTGAAATGGATTTGCCGGCAACACCGCTTGAAACGTTAAGGCGAGCCGGGGATATAGCCAGGAAGAAGCTTTCCTATGTTTACATCGGCAACGCCCGGGAACTGGGTGCTCAAGACACCTACTGCCCCGAATGTGGAGAAAAATTAATTAGCAGAACAGGTTATAATATCCGCACAAATGGCCTTGATGGTGAGAGATGCCGTAATTGTGGCAGGAGAATTAGTATCGTTGGGTGATTTCGTGGCATAGATAGAGGACGTTTTAGAACAATTATGATTAAGGTTGGACCAAAGGTGCCACCAATATGCCGGCGCGTCAAAGCGCCGGTTTCTTGTTGTTTAGGAAAGTATACATTTTTGAGGGTACCCGGTGAGACCATAATATGGTAACATTTAAACATGAGATATTCGTCGAAAATAAAAGAAATACTTAAAATAAATTGGCCAGAGTTTGAAGAGAAG